>DAOMAH010000077.1:0-7062 GCA_035426725.1 Acinetobacter sp. | reverse complement strand
GGTCTTGTAGATCGTTATCGTGACCGTTTACCTGTGTCTGCAACGACACGCGGAATTTCATTAGGTGAAGGCAATACGCCACTCATCAAACTTGAAAATATTCCACGTATTATTGGCAAAAATGTTGAAATCTACGTGAAATACGAAGGTCTGAATCCGACTGGTTCGTTTAAAGACCGCGGTATGACGATGGCTGTGACCAAAGCCGTTGAAGAAGGCTCAAAAGCGATTATCTGCGCTTCAACAGGAAACACCTCTGCAGCTGCTGCTGCTTATGCTGCACGTGCGGGTATAAAAGCATTCGTTTTAATTCCTGAAGGCAAAATTGCCATGGGTAAAATGGCGCAAGCAATGATGTACGGCGCAATTACCATGCAAATTCGCGGTAACTTCGATGACGGTATGCGTCTGGTCAAAGAAGTGGCAGATCAAGCGCCTGTGACGATTGTAAACTCAATCAACCCATATCGTTTACAAGGTCAAAAGACCATTGCCTACGAGATCGTAGAAGCTTTAGGTCGTGCACCTGATTATCACTGCTTGCCAGTCGGTAATGCTGGCAATATTACCGCACACTGGATGGGCTATACCGAAGCGGTTGCCAACCAACCAGCGGATCAGTTTGAACAAGTTGTCTATGATGCGACTACAGATCAGTTCACAGGCCCTAAACCTGCAGGTTTACCGATTATGGTCGGTTATCAAGCAGACGGTGCTGCACCATTCTTACGTGGTGCGCCTGTATTGAATCCTGAAACGATTGCGACTGCAATTCGTATTGGTAATCCACAAAGCTGGAACCATGCTAAAGCAGTGGTACGTGATTCTAAAGGTTGGTTCGATGAATTGGCTGATGCTGAAATCTTAGAAGCGCAACGTTTACTTTCGATGTACGAAGGGGTCTTTGTTGAACCTGCTTCTGCTGCATCTATCGGCGGTGCAATCCGTGACATCAAAGCAGGTAAAATTGCCGAAGGTTCGGTGATTGTTTGTACTGTAACGGGTAACGGCTTAAAAGACCCAGATACTGCCATCAAGCAATGTGCTGATGCAGTAATGTTGTCGATTGATGCAACAATGGATCAAGTGAAAGAGTCTATCCTTTCAAACATGTAAGCATAAATTTTGATATAAAAAACCAGTGGCATGCCACTGGTTTTTTTATGATTGATTTTTTATGCTTATACTTTTTTCGGTAAGCTACTCAACCAATTTAACAAGTTGGTTGCATCATTGGTACGAGACTGCGAACTTGGTGCACCTAATAAGACTACAACTGCAGGGCGTGAATTTACTGTCGCATGCATCACCACACAACGTCCCGCCTCGTTGATATAACCAGTTTTAGAAATATTAATATTCCATCCGCCATTACGCACCAAAGCATTGGTATTATTCGATTTCAATACACGATAGCCTAAATTAAAATCATAGGTCGGTGTGGTTGAAAATTGGCGAATCAAACCGTATTGCGATGCTGTGCTAACCAAAATACCTAAATCACGTGCTGATGAAACATTGTGTGGGTCTAAACCAGTCGATTCAGCATAACGTGTTGAGGTCATGCCGAGTTGTTTGGCTTTTGCATTCATCGCTGCAATAAACGCTGAACGACCACCTGGATAGGTGCGCGCCAAAGCAGCTGCAGCAGGGTTTTCCGATTTCATCAAAGCAAAGAGTAAGGCTTCAGCACGATTCATCGAATCACCAACTCTTAAAGTTGAACTCGAATTTTTACCGCCTGCACCTGCAAAATCAACAGATTGCAAAGTAATTTCGTCAGACATATTCAAGTGCGCATCTGCTGTAACGACAGCTGTCATCAACTTTGTAATTGAAGCAATTGGCACTGACATATTGCTATTTTTACTGAATAACACCTCACCTGTTTGCGCATCCATCACCAATGCTGCACGTGCATTGACCGATGGCTGACTGCTGTATCCCAAAGAGGTATCACGAATTTGGATACTTTTTTGCGGAGATACGCTCGAACTAATTGTCGCTGAGCCATTATTGCGTAGCGTCGTGGTAATGGCAGTTGAACCTTGTGGGCTCACTTCTGTGGAATCATCCTCTTCTTCCATAAATTGACTGGCATCATTCGCCGACCAACTTAATGAAGCTGAACCATTCGCACTTGGGGCAACTGGACTATTACTGACCACTAAATCAGCAAAGCTTGTCGAACTCCAAACCAATAAGATTGACATGCCTAAAGCATGCATAACCGTTTTTTTAGAATTTTTCACTACACAATACTCAACTCAGGACGCTGTACATTTGCGCTTACTATCATTATGCCTTACATTTGAACCATTCAGATAAGGCTTTAATAGACACAATTGTGTACAACTATTCTCTAAACACAAAGAATAGGATTGCTAATTTTGTCGTTTCATTGCAAGCTAATTTTGCTTTATGTAACAAAATAACGGTTTTTTTTGAAAAAGGAGGTCTTCTTGTGATCACTGTTCTCGTTGTTGATGATCATGAGCTGGTACGCACCGGCATTTGCCGCATGCTAGAAGACCATCCCGATGTGGACGTAATCGGGCAAGCAGAATCAGGGGAAGATGCGATTGCACTAGTCCGCCAGAAATCGCCTCAGGTCGTTCTCTTAGATGTCAACATGCCAGGTATTGGTGGCGTGGAAACCACACGACGCTTATTGCAGATTGCTTCGGATATTAAAATTATTGCGGTTAGTGGACTTGCTGAAGAACCTTATCCCTCCCTGTTATTAAAAGCTGGTGCGAAAGGTTACATCACCAAAGGTGCACCGATTGCGGAAATGGTACGGGCGATTCACAAAGTCATGCAGGGTGGCAAATACTTTAGCGCGGATATTGCGGAGCAATTGGCAAGCTCGTATCTTTCAGACACGCAACAGTCGCCATTTGATTCACTCTCTGAACGAGAAATGCAAGTCGCGATGATGGTGGTGAACTGCATTAGCGCGCAAGAAATTGCCGATAAATTATTTGTCAGCGTTAAGACTGTTAATACTTATCGCTATCGTATTTTTGAAAAGTTGGGAATTGATAGTGATGTCAAACTCACTCATCTAGCCATTCGCTATGGTCTTATTAAACCTTAACCTCTTGTTGTGATTGTCTATGTTGGGAAAAATTGCCTCTTCTGTTTCACAAACCATTTATCGACTAGGGGTGTGGTACAGCGGTTATCGTCTGATTATTGCTGTCAGTCTGATTCTGATTTATTTGCTCACAGCTGAACAATTATCAGCCGATTATGATTATCCCTTTTTATACTTTTATACTTTGGTTTGTTATATCACCATTAATGTCTTTCAGCTTTTTCTACTCAAAATCGTTCCGCTTCAAACAACTAAACAGCTGATTTTTATTTTTCTGGTCGATGTGATTTGTTTGGCAGTCATCACCTTTTCAGCAGGCGGGCCAAATTTACAGCTCAGTATGTTGTATGTGATTATTATTTTCTCATCCGCACTTTTGCTCAAGGCTCAACTTTCTTTAATCGTGACACTTTTTGCTGTCATTATGGTGATTTATCAACGCTTTATCGGTAATTTTTTTGATTATAATAATTTAAATCATTTGGGTAATAGCGCCCTGCTCGCCTTCTTATTTTTCGTAGTATATGCCATTGGGCGTATTGCGGTTCAGCGCTTTAAAATTTTGGAAACCCTGACCTTTCATCAATCCATTGAAATTCATCAACTACAAAATATTAACCGTTATATTCTCGAACAAATTGAAGATGGCTATTTGGTTTTAGATGAAAGTAACCATATTGTCCTCACCAACCCAGCTGCCAATAATTTGTTGGGAATTTATTTACCTGTTTCGCCAGAACGCACTCCGTTGGTCAAATGGCAACCCGATCTATTTGAATTAATTAAATTTAGCGACCTAGAGGACGGAGAAGAATTTAGCTTTGAATCCCAACAAAGCCCTTATACCGTACATATTCGCGTCAAACATTTAATGGTGCCAGAACAGGCATTGGTATTATTAATTTTAAAAGATGCACTGAAACTTAACCAACAAGTTCAACAGCTTAAACTTGCGGCATTGGGTCAACTTTCTGCCAGTATTGCGCATGAAATTCGCAACCCCTTAGCGGCAATTGTCCAAGCCAATGAGTTAGTCAAAGACAGTGATCCGCATCAACAAGCCATGCTGTCACGAATGATTAGTAAGCAAGCGCATCGGATTGATCTCATCGTGCAAGATACTTTGGATATGGCACGCAATAAGCCAACTGAAGCACAAGTCATTCATCTCAAAGAGTTTCTTGAGAGTTTATGCAGCGAAGATTTGGCTGATGTAAAACACTTAATTGAGATTAAAATTGCTGAACCAGCCAGTATTTTATTTGATGAAAAGCAGTTACGCCAAGTAATGATCAATTTGATTCGAAACGCCTTACGCCACAATGCACAAGATGCCCCTTATATTGTAGTAGAAGTGCGCGTAAATGAAGGCAGAACCTTTATTGAAGTGATTGATTTTGGTTCAGGCGTGGCAAAAGGTGATATTTCAGAGCTATTCAAACCATTTTTTAGTACCGAAAAGAAAGGAACTGGTTTAGGATTGTATTTGTCTCACACATTGTGTGAAGCAAATCATACAAAATTGACGTATGTAGAGCGACAACACGGAGCATGTTTCAGGATTGAATGCTCAAAAATTCATTGATTAGATTAGGTTTCTCGGGGAAATGAACACAAAACAACCACTCGTTCTACTCGTAGACGATGAAGAAGACTTATGTCTTCTCATGCAAATGACGCTTGCTCGTATGGGCATTAAAACGCATCTTGCCTATCGCGTAGAACAAGCCAAAAAATTCTTTAGTGAATTTCAATACGACGCCTGTTTAACCGATTTAAACCTGCCAGATGGAAACGGTTTAGATTTGGTCAAACACGTGACTCAAACTTATCCGAATACCCCAATTGCGGTATTAACAGCTTATGGCAATATGGATATTGCGATTGAAGCTTTAAAAGCGGGCGCATTTGATTTTGTCAGTAAACCTGTCAATCAAAACCATTTGGATCAATTGATTCAAAAGGCTTTAAATCGCCCTCAACCCGAACAAGAAGCCGCAGAATCTGCCTTAGAAAACAAACTACTGATTGGTCGCTCATCTCCGATTCAACAGTTGCGTATCGCTTTAAAGAAAATCGCACGTTCTCAAGCACCTGTTTTTATTACAGGTGAATCGGGAACAGGTAAAGAAGTTGTTGCCAATTTAGTGCATCGTTTAAGTAACCGTAGCGAAGGCCCTTTTATTGCGATTAACTGCGGAGCTATTCCAGCTGAACTGATGGAAAGCGAGCTATTCGGGCATAAAAAAGGCAGTTTCACGGGGGCAATGCAGGACAAACAAGGTTTGATTTTGTCTGCACATGGGGGCAGTTTATTTCTCGATGAAATTGCTGAATTGCCACTGAATATGCAAGTTAAATTGCTCCGCGCTGTGCAAGAGAAGAAAATTCGCCCTGTCGGTTCTGAACAAGAAATTGATGTCGATTTCCGTGTAATTAGTGCCAGCCATCAAGACTTGGAACTATTGGTTCAACAAGGTCGTTTTAGACAAGATTTATTCTTCCGTATTCATGTCATGGATATTGTGCTGCCGCCGTTACGTGAACGTGGACAAGATATTTTGTTGTTGGCAAATCATTTTATTCAACGGATTAGTCAAGAATGGGAACTTCCAGTTAAGTCCTTATCGTCTCGAGCCGAGCAATTCCTTTTGCAGCAGTATTTCCCTGGTAACGTGCGTGAATTACGCAATATCATGGAACGTGCGATTACGCTCAGTGATGATGAAACGATAGATCTGGCTCATCTGCAAACTGCGCCATTACGCACTACATTTGCAAACCCAGCACCATCATTGACACCAGAAGATACTGAATCAAATTCAACCAACTTTAGTCCAGTCGGCAGTTCTAAAAAACTACCACCTGAAGGCTTGGAACGTTATTTAGAAAATATTGAGAAAGAAATTTTACTCAATGCTCTCAATCTAACCCATTGGAACCGGACTTTAGCCGCCAAAAAATTAGGAATGACGTTCCGTTCCTTGCGCTATCGTTTGAAAAAGTTTGGTTTAGACACGGAAGATGACGAATAAGCACTAAAAATGAAGCCCCTGATGGGGCTTTTTTTAACGCTTATTTTTAAGCACCAATTCAGCAACATGGTCTAAATAATTATCTTCTTTCATTTCTGCCAACAGTGGATAGCTCTGATTCGGTTGAATGCCCTGTCCTTCAATCATATTGCCATCTGGCGTGTAATAATGTGAAACCGTCATTTGTAGCGCCGCGCCGTTTGGTAAAGGGAATAGTTTTTGTACCACGCCTTTACCATAACTATTTTCACCGACCACCCACGCTCGTTTTTGTTCTTTCAACGCAGCGGTAAATACTTCCGCTGCCGATGCAGAACGATGATTAATCAAGATGCCTAATTTAATGTTTTGAAATTCATTTGAAGGTAAGGCTTGAAATTGTTGATCACCCTCTGAACGACTTTTTGTGCTGACAATTAAACCTTGATTGAGAAATAAATCGGCAGACTCCACCGCGGCAGAAAGCAGCCCTCCGGGATTATTACGTAAATCTAAAATGACAGATTTTAACGGCGTCGAACTATATTCTTCAATTAAACGTTTAATTTCATTGGCGGTGTCTTGTTGGAACACTCGAACTTTCAACACTAAAACTTGGTTGTGTAATAACACGGGTTCAATATCTGTTTCTACTTTTTTATTTCTCACCAAAATCAGCGTGCTGTTATTATTTTCTGACTTAATTTGCAGCGTACTCCCAATCACCCCATACAATAAACCTTGGATTTGATCTTGATTGAGGTTTTTTAATTCTTGATTGTCAATTTTAACAATCGACTGCCCATTCTTGAGTCCGAGTTTACTCGAGTCAGATTCTGCCTTTAAATCCTGAATTTTCCATGCTCTCGCATGAATATCGTAATTTAAATTGAAATCCACTGAAGCCAAATCACCTTCAGTATATTGAATTAATTGATGATATTCTTC
>DAOMAH010000076.1:0-7106 GCA_035426725.1 Acinetobacter sp. | reverse complement strand
AGGATCAGAAAATTTCATGTTATGTTGTTTACATATCAATCTACTGACCAATTTGGGTTAAAACAACAAGCCATAATCATAAATTTTAAATATAGGTATTTATTAAATAAATATTGGGTGGAATTTTATAAAAGTTCCATTAAAATCGCATCTCTAACACAGAACACTCCTGGGGGAAACATTGCTATCCGCGATGTTTACTTAAGAAAAACTAGCTTGAGGAACGCTCATGCAGATCGGAATCCCAACCGAAACTGTCGGTGGTGAAAGTCGTGTAGCTGCTACACCTGAGACCGTTAAGAAGTTGATTAATGCAGGTCATAGTATTGTCATTCAACGTGGTGCAGGTGTTAAAGCTGCCTATATTGATAGTGCTTATGAACAAGTTGGCGCAACCATTACGGAAGATGCCTATAGCGGTAGCCAGATTATTTTGAAAGTACGTGCCCCAAGTGGTGACGAAATTCAAAAACTTGCTCCGAATACGGCTGTGGTCGCAATGTTTGACCCGTACCGTAATACCGAGTTAGACCAATTTGCTGCTCAGCAAGTGTCTGCTTTTGCTTTGGAATTACTTCCACGTACGCTTTCGCGTGCACAAAATATGGACGTACTTTCTTCTCAAGCAAACTTGGCTGGTTATAAATCAGTATTGTTGGCAGCGGCTGAATATCAACGTATGTTCCCAATGTTAATGACCGCAGCAGGAACTGTAAAACCTGCGCGTGTTGTGATCATGGGGGTTGGTGTTGCAGGTCTGCAAGCGATTGCTACGGCAAAACGCTTAGGCGCAGTGGTTGAAGCAACTGACTTACGCCCTACAGCAAAAGAGCAAGTTGAATCTTTAGGCGGCAAATGGTTAGACGTACCAATGTCCGATGAAGAAAAACAACGTGCTGCTGAAGCTGCTAAAAGTGGTTATGGTTGGCAACCGGGCGAACAATACATCCAAGATCAAGCTGCAATTGTTGATAAAGCAGTGTCGAATGCTGACATCGTGATTACAACAGCCTTGATCCCTGGTCGTAACGCGCCACGTCTGATTAAAGCTGAAACCGTTGCCAAAATGAAACCGGGCTCTGTCATTTTAGATATGGCAGTTGAAACTGGTGGTAACGTTGAAGGTTCTAAAGAAGGCGAAACAGTATTTACTGAAAATGGCGTGAAAATTTTGGGTATTCCAAACATTCCAGGCACAGTAGCAACTGAAGCATCTGCATTGTATGCACGTAACGTATTTAACTTCCTTGAAACATTATTCGATAAAGACAAAGCCTTTGCGATTAATCCAGAAGAAGAAATCCAAAAAGCGTTATTGGTCACACATGGCGGTCAAGTACTGCTTAAGCGCGGTTAAGGAGAGTTCTCATGGTTGAAACGATTACAATTTTCGTCCTCGCGATCTTTGTGGGTTACTACGTAGTTTGGGGTGTAACACCTGCACTACATACGCCACTGATGGCAGTAACGAATGCATTATCTTCAATTATTGTCGTTGGAGCGATGATTCAAACTGTAGGACTTCCTGTGATTGGTGTAGATGCAAACGTTGCATTCCAAAGCATCAACGTGGTTAGTATCCTTGGTGCGATTGCCGTATTTTTAGCAAGTATCAATATCTTTGGTGGCTTCGCCGTAACTGCGCGTATGCTTGAAATGTTCAAGCCTAAGCAAAAGAAAAAAGAGGGATAAGCAATGGAATTTATTCGAGACTATGCGGATTGGTTCTACCTGATTGGTGCTGTCCTCTTTATCTTAACTTTACGTGGTTTGTCTGGCCCTAAAACCGCTATTCAAGGTAACCGTTACGGTATGATCGCGATGGCGATTGCTGTCGTGACAACTTTCTTTGTTGCAGAACATCCAGTCGTATGGATGATCGTAGGCGCAATGGTGTTAGGTGGTTTGGTAGGTATCGCACGTGCGCGTACAGTGCCAATGACCCAAATGCCCGAAACAGTTGCTTTAATGCACTCTTTAGTTGGTTTGGCTGCGGTGTTGATTGCGATTGCTGCGATCTTGCACAACAACCAATTAACTGCACTATTTACTCAAAATGAAGCGGCGTTGAATGCGGCTGGCGTACAACATGCACACATGAGCAAAGTTCATTTGTTTGAATTGTTCGTGGGTTGTTTTGTTGGTGCAATCACCTTTACTGCATCGGTATTTGCTTACGGTAAATTGGCTGCGAAGAAATGGGCAAAAACCATTTCTGGTGCATGGGTTAAACCGTTACAAGCGACCATTTTTGTTGCGATGTTGGTGTGCGGTATCTACTTCTTTACCACTGGCAACATGAATGCGTTCTGGGCAATGACTGCACTTGCACTTGTACTTGGTTGGGTTTGGATTGCGCCAGTCGGCGGTGGTGATATGCCAGTTGTGGTATCACTATTGAACTCATTCTCAGGTTGGGCAGCAGCAGGTATTGGTTTCACCCTTGAAAACAATATGTTGATCGTAGCGGGTTCATTGGTTGGTTCTTCTGGTGCGATTCTGTCTTACATCATGTGCCGTGCGATGAACCGTTCGATCATCAACGTATTGTTTGGTGGTGCAATGGGCGGTACAGCCGTTGCAGCAGCAAATAATGGCGAGAAAGTGCAACGTAACCATCGTTCTGGTTCAGCAGATGACGCAGGCTTCCTGATGTCAAATGCAGACAGTGTTGTGATTGTACCGGGTTATGGTATGGCGCAAGGTCGTGCTCAGAATGCGGTAAAAGAATTGTGTGAAATCTTAAAAGAGCAGGGCGTAAAAGTTCGCTTTGCGATTCACCCAGTTGCAGGTCGTATGCCGGGTCACATGAACGTACTCCTTGCAGAAGCTGACGTTGCTTATGAAGACATCTTAGAGATGGATGAGATCAACTCAGATTTCCCTGCGACTGACGTTGTATTGGTCATTGGTGCGAATGACGTGGTGAACCCCGCGGCGAAAGATGATCCGACATCACCGATTTATGGTATGCCGATTCTTGAAGCACACAGAGCCCGTACGATTATGGTGATCAAGCGTTCTATGGCAACAGGTTATGCTGGCTTAGATAATGACTTGTTCTACAATGAAAAAACGATGATGATCTTCGGTGATGCGAAGAAAGTTGTTGAAGATATGACGAAAGCAATCAACGGTGGCGGTCACTAATCTGACTCTATCATGATTGAAGAAGCCACCCTTGGGTGGCTTTTTTATTTAATGGATTTCTTTTAAAGGAATTTTTCAACCAGCGTCATCGATTGAGCATATAGGTCGCGTGCAAGTTGCTGATCTTTTGCATATGAAGACTTCCAATTCGGCATATGCGCACTGACATATTCGCCATTGCGGTTTGACCACTCTTCGCCAATCGCCATTTCAGTAATCAGTTTAGCTGGCACTGAGGTTGGGACTAGACCGAGTTTCAGCACTTCATACACAGGTTTAGGTAGTTGACGATAAATATCAGAAGCTACGCCACCAGGATGCAAAGCATTGTTGGTGATTGTTGTATTGGCAAATTGTTCTGCTAAAGCATTGCTGAACAGTAAATTAGCGAGTTTAGATTGCCCATAATAAAATAATGGGTTGTAGAAACCTTCCGCATGAAATTTATTTGGTTTAATTGAACCTGCCCAATGTGCTATCGAGGCAAGATGTACAATGCGAGCTTGAGGTGCTTTCTGTAAAACAGGAAGTAATTTTTGGGTCAATAAAAAATGACCAAGATAATTGACACCAAACTGTTGCTCAAAACCATCGGCAGAAAATTGTTTAGTTTTGGCAAATAACCCAGCATTATTGATCAAAACATCTAAAGAACCATAACGATCTGCAATTTCATCTGCTGCTTTAGCAGTTAATTCAAGGCTATTTAAATCTAGTCCAACCACATCGACCTGACCTTGATTCAACGCGCGCAACTGCTCTTGTGCAGCTTGCGCTTTTTGCGGATTTCGACAGGCGAGAATGACATGTTGACCTTGTTTAACCAATTGTTCTGCTGTGGCAAAACCAATTCCTGTATTGGCACCTGTAATCAGTATTTTCATGTTTGATGTTCCCATCATGCTGTGGTTGACGTGAAATGTTAAAATGACAGATATAGTGCTCGATTTTTGACAAATTGTCATGTCGATTTCTGGCTGTGATGATCAGCGTTTAATATTGATTGAAAAAAAACAGTATTTGACGGTAAGGACATCATTTGACAGGAATCTAGGTCAAAAAATTAGTTGGCTTTTATTTGCTTACTGGTTACAGATCTAATCTAGAGACTGGTGTCGTGGCTAAGATATAATAAAATATTACAGTAACTTATCTATAAAAATTATGTTTGGACTACAACACATTAAATTCGATTCAATGACTTATGTAATGCACTATAAAAATGGTGAGGTTTTTCGAGAAGGGCGCGGATTATCCTTCTTTTATTTCTCTCCAAATAGCTCAATTGTTGCAATTCCTATGGGAAGTAATGATTTACCCTTTATTTTTAATGAAACCACCAGTGATTACCAACAAGTCACGATTCAAGGGCAAATTAGTTATAAAGTAAGCGACCCAAAAGTTTTGGCAGATAATTTAGATTTTACTGTTACGGATAAAGGGCATTATAAAAATAATGACATTGAAAAACTGAATCAACGAATTATTAACGAAGCGCAAACGGCGACCGCCTCATTTATTCATAGTATTTCTTTAAAAGAAGCCATTCGTTCGGCAAAAAAAATCGAAGTAAATATTTTGGAAGGACTGAAAAAATCGCCTGCAATTAATTTACTGGGAATCGAAATTTTAGGTGCAAGTATTCTCGCGATACAAGCGACCCCAGAAATGTCACGCGCTTTAGAAACAGAAACTAGGGAACGATTACAGCAAGAAGCGGATGAGGCGATTTACGAAAGACGAAATTTTGCGGTGGAGCAAGAGCGTAAAATCAAAGAGTCGGAACTCAATACTGAAATTGCAGTTGAAGAAAAACAGAAGCAGATTGCTGAAAAGAAAATGGAATCGAATGTTCAGAAATCAGAAAATGATCGTAAATTGAGGGAAATGGAACTTGCAGCAGACATTGCTGTAGAGGAACAGCGGAAGTTATTGATTGCGCAAAAAACAGAAAATGATCGAAAAGAAGCTGAAACACAAGGTTATGTACTTGAAACGACACTTAAACCATATCGAGAGATGGACTGGAGAGTCTTAACCGCATTAAATAATAATGCTGATCCACGATTTAACATTGCCTTGGCTTTTAGGCAATTGGCTGAAAATGCTGGAAAAATTGGTAATGTGAATATTAGCCCTGAGCTATTAGATTCTATTTTACAGGATAAGAGTCCACATCGATGAGTGTTGAATATGCCATCATCGTTAAAAATAAAACGCGCTTGGAAGCTTTGATTGAACGTTTTAATACCAAAGCCCAAGCCAAGTTTTATATCGAGCGATCAGGTGGAGATTTTCAGGAATATATCGTTGAGCATGAGATATTTTGTGCTGCATTTGCTCAAGTGCAGCAACGACTATCAAAAATTATCAAAAATAAGGTGGTCGATCGTTCGTTTTTGCCTAATTATTTGTTTAATGAAAAGAATGTCATCATTGTTGTGGGGCAGGATGGTTTGGTTGCAAATACCGCCAAATATTCCAAAGGTGTGCCCATTGTTGCGGTTAATCCTGACCCAGAACGCTATGATGGGGTGTTGTTGCCCTTTAATAAATATAATTTTATCGCAGCAGTTGAGCGTGTAATTGCAGGTCAATATCATTATCAAATGATGCGGTTTGCAGAAGCAAAATTGAATGATGGGCAGCGTTTACTGGCATTTAACGATTTATTTATTGGCGCTGCATCTCATGTTTCTGCACGTTATAAAATTAGTTATAACGGCAAAATAGAGGAGCATTCTTCGAGTGGCTTATTGGTTTCGACCAAAGCAGGGGCTACAGGTTGGCTAAGTTCAGTATTTAATATGGCATACGGCGTAGCGAGTATGTTTGAGGATGTCCCAGAGCCTAGACAGCCAGAACTTGAAGATAATGATTTATTATTTGCAGTCCGAGAACCATTTAAAAGTTTGCGTACACAAACTCAATTAAGTATTGGCAAGGTAAATGATTCGCATAGCTTGGTCATTGAGTCTTTAATGCCAAGTAATGGTGTTATTTTTAGTGATGGTATAGAAACTGATTTCTTAAAATTTAATAGCGGTGTGATTGCAACAATTGGCTTGGCAGAAGAGCAAGCGAAATTAGTCTTGAGAAAATAAAAAACCCATAATCATGTTATGGGTTTTTTAGAAAATCTAAAACTAAGCGACGGATGCGGGCGCACGCCATAAGCTTTCAAGGTCGTAGAATTTACGTGCAGTCGGTAACATGACGTGTACGACCACAAAACCTAAATCGATTAAAATCCATTCAGCATCACGCTCGCCTTCGACACCAATCGGACGGAAACCAGCTTTGCGTGCTTCTTCAGCCACGTTATCGGCAAGAGCTTTGACATGACGTGTAGACGTACCGCTTGCAATCACAATTGCATCGGCAACATTGCTAATCGTACTAATATCGAGTTCTAAAATATCTTTGGCTTTTACATCAGTAAGGGCTTGGTGTACGGCATTTAAACAAGTACGCACATCTTTGTTTGATGTATTGATTTTGAGATCGTGAGAATTAGAAGCGCTGGGCGATGGTTCTAAATTCATGGGTGGTCTATTTTCCTGACAATTCCTCATTCTCAAATATACGCTTTTTCGCTCAAAAAATCAAATTTAAGCCGTAACAGCTTATGTATTTGCATCATTCGGGAAGTATTTACTCATCCATTCAAATGATTGATTTGATTGTGTTTTTGGTCTATATTCAGCCCCAATAAAGCCGCTATATTGACTTTGTGATAGCCATTCAAAGACTTGTTTATAATCAATATTTCCTGTGTCTGGTTCGTGCCGATAAGGGCAATCTGCGAACTGTATATGTCCAATCTGTTCAATATTTTCTTGTAAGCCTGCCAGTACATCTTCCCCCATCATTGCCATGTGATAGCAGTCATATTGCATTTTTAGTGCTGGGTGATTAACCGCTTCAAGCATTTCTTGAGCTTGCGCAATATTTTT
>DAOMAH010000075.1:0-7199 GCA_035426725.1 Acinetobacter sp. | reverse complement strand
ATGATCGCTGGGTGATGGTCGGTCGACTCGATATTAACAGTACAGGTTTATTGTTGTTCACCAATGATGGCGAATTAGCGAACCGCTTAATGCACCCATCAAATGAAATTGAACGTGAATATGCCGTGCGTGTAATGGGCGAAGTTACCCCTCAGATTCGCAGTAACATGCTAAAAGGCGTGGAATTGGATGATGGCCCTGCTAAGTTTGAATCTTTCTCTGAAATTGGTGGCGATGGTATTAACCGTTGGTATCAAGTTGTGGTGAAAGAAGGCCGTAACCGTGAAGTTCGTCGTATTTTTGAAACTCAGAGCTTAAAAGTCAGTCGATTATTGCGTACCCGCTATGGTGCAGTGATTTTACCGCGTGAATTGCGTACTGGTCGTTGGATAGAACTGGATAAAAATGATATTGATAACTTGGCGAAATCGGTTGAATTGAAGCCACGTCAAGGTACGGGCTTGTATGGCATGGCAAAACGCCGTACTGAAAAAATGATTGAAAAGCCATTGGCTTCACGTCGTGGCGGTTATTTACGTCAACAACGCCGTGATGAAGAACAAGAGCAATCTCAACCGCGTCCTAGCAATAATACTCGTACTCAAAATAATGATCGGAAAACTATAGGTTTCAATAAAGGCTTCAAGAAACCATAATTTTTTTCTTTCCGTAAAAAACGCTCTATTTAGAGCGTTTTTTTTATGATTGCTTCATGCTTGAAGAATTTAAATTTCTTCTAGTTCAATCCATTGTGCTTTGGGAAAATGCTGCATCAAATAATGTTTTAAAAAATCTGCCGTATCTTGAGAAATAATCGGGTCTTTGGACTGATCTTTTAAATTATAGACCACCGCATATAAATCCAATCCTCGATGCTTTAAGGCTTCCAAGCTCAATAATGTATGGTTAATACTACCCAACCCCCCAGAAGTCACTAAAATCACAGGAAATTGATGCTGAGCAATATAATCAATGGTTAATATTTCTGTGGTGAGTGGAACCATCAAACCACCCGCACCTTCAAGTAACACCACATCAAACCGTTCAGCTAGCAGTTTCGTTGCCGCTTCGATCTTCGCGAAATCTAGTGCTCGCCCATCCAAGCGTGTAGCTAAATGCGGCGATGCGGGATAGCTGAAAATTTGAGGCATGGTCAGTTTTTCGTGATCTTCCTGAAACCAGCCACTTCCCATAATTTCACGGTGCTTGGCAATATCTTCTGACACATCAACATTGCCTGTTTGCACTAACTTTTGCGTGATAACACGTTGTCCTTGCGCTGTCCAAAGTTTAGCAAGATAACCTGTGGCATAGGTTTTTCCAATTTCGGTATCGATGCCGCTGACAAAATAAATAGCCGCACTCATGTTGTTCTCCGCGCAATCACATAGATCGGATGATAAGTCAGTCGATAACCGTGATCATCTCTAAATTGTTCATAGTCTATATAAAATTGCTGCAACGATTGCTTCGCCCAACGATAATTCTGGCTGGTTGCCGTTACACCTGTGGCTTTAAGATGCTGCAATACCGCTTTGGGATGTTCAAAATACAAATACTGAAAATCAGATTCAATTAACAGAACCTCAAAACCATTTTGTTCAAGCTGTTGTTTTAACTCATCAAGTGAGCTGTAGCTTAAACCCTGCCCAGTCAACTGCTTAATTTCAGTTAAATTATCTAGTCCAAACGTCGAGAAACCCAAGTAAGCATTCGGCTTTAAAGCACTGTGAATCCGTTTGAATAAGGTTGGTAAATCACTCATCCATTGCAAAGCAGCACTGGAAATTACGGCATCGAGTTGAGTCGGTAAAGTGAGTTGCTCAATGTTACCGATCAGCCAATTTATATTTTTAGGATTACAAAAATGCTGATCCACATCTTCATACAAGTCATTTAAAAATAATTGATCAACCTGAAAATATGAATTACATAACTGAGTTAAATTTCCTGAACCGCAGCCAATTTCAAGTACGGATGGCAATGCTTGCGGAAAGTACTGTTTTAGATAATCAAATAGCTGCTTGCTGATTTGCTTTTGCACCACGGCATGCTCAACATAGCTTTGCCCTGCTTTGGCAAAGTGTTGTGCAATTCGTGCTGTATTTATACTCACAGACATTGCACCAATTGTTCAAGTTCAGATTTTTGAATGAGCGCAGTCAATGAGATACGTAAGCGTGAACTATGCTGCGGCACGGTCGGCGGACGCATTGGCATAATATAAAAACCCTGCGCCTGAACCTCACGAGCTTTTTCAACTGCCGCCTGACTTTCGCCCACAATAATTGGAATAATATGACTGCTGGATGGGCTGGCGAAACCTTTATCCACAATGGCTTGCTGTAAGTATTGACTGATGTCTGCCAAATGCTGACGCTGCGCTTGCATAGTCAACACTTTGTTAAATATAAAATTCGACCATGCCATCGAAATCGGTGGCAATGCTGTACTGAAAATCAGTGATCGCATTTTATTAATCAGATAATCACGGATGATCGGATCGCAAATCAAATAGCCACCAACCGAAGCAATTGCTTTACCAAATGTACCAACCAAAAAATCAATTTGATCGAGCACGCCATATTGTTCAGCGCAGCCTAAACCGTTTTCGCCCCTGACTCCAATCGCATGGGCTTCATCGACATAAAGCATGGTTTTACTAAACTGTTTCTTCAACTGCACCAAAGCACTCAAATCTACTTCATCGCCATCCATACTAAAAATACTTTCAGTCACTACGACAATGCGTTCAATCTCTTCATCTTGTTGATATTTTTCTAATAGCTGTTGTAGATGTTGCAGATTATTATGCTGATACCGTGCCGTTTGCGCCTTGGACAGGCGAATGCCATCAATGATACTAGCGTGTACCAATTTATCGGAAAGAATAACGGTTTTCGCATCTGCTAACGCAGGTAAAATACCAATATTCATGTGGTAGCCGCTATTGAACAACAAAGCAGAACGACCAAAGGCTTTACTTAGGCTCTGTTCAAATTGTTCATATTCTTGAAAATTACCTGTTAATAAGCGCGAAGATGATGAACTAAACCATGCATTCTTTATCTTCAAAGTATCGAGAAATTCTTCTCTTAAATTCAAATCAGCCGCCAAGCCCAAATAATCATTGCCAGCCAAATTCAACATTTTTCGATTTTGAATCGTGATAAATCGTCCGTGTTGTTGATGTGAGGTAAATTGACGCAAATTCCCTTGTTGTTTGAGTTGCTCAAGCTGCTCAGCATAATGATCAAGCAAAGACATTTGGCTGCACTCCTTGCATATTTTTCACCACGTCAATCAGTTGTTCGAGCAAATAATGAAGCTCATCATCCGTGATGACATACGGCGGCATCACATAGACTAATTTCCCAAAGGGCCGCACCCAAATACCGCGCTCAACAAACTGCTGTTGCAAGGTTTTCATATCAACGTTGAAAGTCAATTCAACCACACCAATTGCACCCAAAACGCGCACATCGGCAACATAATCAAGCTGTGTTAATGGCGTAAGTTGCTGCTTTAAAATTGTTTCAATGCGTTGAATATTGCTTTGCCAATCTTGAGCCAGTAACAGTTGGGTACTTTTGAGCGCAACCGCACATGCCAATGGATTCGCCATAAAAGTTGGGCCGTGCATAAATACGCCTGCTTCGCCACGGCTAATGGTTTCGGCAACATTCTTAGTAGCTAAGGTTGCCGATAACGTCATATATCCACCCGTTAAGGCTTTGCCAATACACATTAAATCTGGCTCAACTTGTGCATGTTCCCACGCAAACAGCTTGCCTGTGCGTCCAAAACCCGTGGCGATTTCATCAAAAATCAACAATATATTGTATTGCTCACACAAGGCTTTGGCTTGGCGTAAATATTCAGGATGATAAAAACGCATCCCGCCTGCACCCTGAACAATCGGCTCAATAATCAATGCGGCGATGGTTTGGTGATGCCGTTCAATTTGTTGTTTTAGTTCTTCAATATCTTGTGGATTCCATTCACCATCAAAACGGCTTTGCGGTGCAGACACAAAGATTCGATGCGGCAAACTTGAACCAAAAATCTGATGCATCCCAGTCACAGGATCACACACCGACATCGCATTCCATGTATCGCCATGATAACCCGAACGTGTGGTAATAAAATTGGTTTTCTCAGTTTGATTCAGCGCCGTCCCCCGCTTCGATGACCAATACTGCACCGCCATCTTCAAGGCTACTTCGACTGCAACTGAACCTGAATCTGCGTAGAAAATTTTATCCAAACTCGGTGGGGCTATTTTTAATAGCAATTTACCTAATTGAATTGCAGGCTCATGGGTGAAACCACCAAACATGATATGCGCCATGTTCTGCAATTGATCTGTAACCGCTTGGTTGAGTTCTGGATGATTGTACCCGTGAATCGTACACCACCATGAAGACATGCCATCAACAAGTTTTCGACCATCGTCTAGCTCTATCGTCGCACCATAGGCACGTTTGACTTTAAAGGTCGGCAAGGGATTGATCATCGAAGTATAAGGATGCCACAAGTGCTCTAAATCAAATGCATCTGTCATCCATTCTTCCTTATAAATCTGGGTTGTAACGGTGTCGTATTGAGTTCTCACCCAGTTTCAGGATAAGCCTTCAGCTGGACTTACTTTTCAAAGGTGAAAAGTAAGCAAAAATCTTTTGTTTGGCTGATGGCACGTCCTTGATGCCACAGCCTAACGGCGACATCCATGTCGCCTCCACGATAGTTAATTCTGAAAATAAATTTCAATAACCATAATCGTAAACTTGCCAAAATCTAAAATACATTTAGAGAAAATTCATTCCACCGCAAGATTAAACTGTCTGCCCTATAAAATCTCTAATTATCTGCACAGTTTGCTCCACCCTAAAACCAGGAAAACCATGTGGAGCCCCTTCAATTAAAACAATGGATTGATTTTTTGTAGCTAAATTTCGCATACTTTGGGTAATTTGGTAAGGAACAAGCGAGTCGTACTCCGCAAATACATGCAATTGATGACCTTGGTAATTTCTAGAAATTTCAACCAAGTTTAATTGTTCCAACAACTGCAAACCTTGCTTTAATAATGCAATCGGTTGCGGTTGAATCAATTTTTGCATATCCACAAAATCCTGCTTCGCCGAACTCGCACCTTGACACACCAATAACCCAAAGCGTTTTAAGCTGCTTATCGCATCTTGCTCAAATGACTGTTTGAACTGCATAAAGGTTTCTACAGGCATGGCAGTCGTCCAATCCTCTCGCGCCACGAAACATGGATTAGACGCTAAAGTGATTAATATCTTCTGTTCTGCATATTGTTGTTGGATTTGATTAACCAATAAGTTCGCGAGTTGCCCACCCAATGACCAACCGACAATTACATCAAATTTTGCTGCAAGTTCAACATGCTGCTGCAAAACATCTTGATCTAAGGCATTAAAAATATTAATCGTTTCTACAACAGCGTAATGTTGAGCTAAAGCCTCATTTAATGGTTTGAGTAACTCTGTGCCACCGCCCCATCCTGTAATCAGTAAAATTTTCTTAGACAAAACTAAACCTGAAACCCACCCATTATTTTGTATAAAACATGGCATAAATTGGTAATTTTTTCTAGCTGCATCACGCTAACTTGTTAGAATAGATGCAATCTACTTTGAGATCGACACAATGAAAATGATTAAGTCCAAAGTTCTTATTTTATGTGGCTCGATTTTTCTCGTCAGTTTACCGAATTTAACTAACGCGCAAAGCAGCTTATTTTCTAACAATGAGTCTGCCCAAAAACAATGGGTTGGACAATCAGCTCCTGACTTTAAACTGCAAGATCAGAGTGGGAAATGGCATAGCCTGAATCAATATAAAGGCAAATGGGTGGTGTTGTATTTTTATCCCAAAGATGACACTGCGGGCTGTACTCAAGAAGCGAATCAATTTAAATCGCTTTACCCTCAATTTTTAAAATCAAATGCGGTGGTCTTGGGCGTAAGTATGGATGATGTCGATTCACATCAGAAATTTTCGAAAAAACTAGGTTTACCATTTCCCATCTTGGCGGATGATAAAGGTGAACTTGCCAGTAAATTTGGGATTGTGAAAAACCTTGGATTTACCAAAATTGCAAAACGAGAAAGTTTTCTGATTAATCCTCAAGGTGCAATTATGTATCACTATACCAGTGTGAATACGCAGACACATGCTGATCAAGTGTTAAAAGATACGCAGAAAAAATAAATGATCTACAAATAAAAAACTCAGCTTTAGCTGAGTTTTTTATTGATGAAAATTTTAAATTTGCGACTGAAGATAATTCTGCAAACCAATCAATTCAATTAAACGTAATTGTTTTTCTAACCAATAAGTATGATCTTCTTCGGTGTCAGATAACTGCTGACGTAGCATATCACGGCTAATAAAATCGCCCTTTTCTTCACACAACTTTATGCCGACCGCAAGCTTTTCACGCACATGATATTCCAGTGCCAAATCTGCTTTTAAACAACTCACAACATCTGTTCCAACATGAATATCTTCACGATTCATATTGGGTTTTGCACCCAAAAATAAAACACGGCGAATAATCGCATCGGCATGCGTCGATTCTTCCTGCATTTCATGGTCAATACGTTGATAGATTTTGCTCAAACCCCAATCTTCGTACATTCTAGAATGGATGAGATATTGATCACGTGCTGCCAATTCACCGCCAATGAGCATATTTAAATAATCAACGACTTCTGGATTACCACGCATAATATTTACTCCCACTCGAATCACTTTATTATGTTCAAAATAATGGATAATTGCAAAGCAAAATTGATCTAAGTCAATGATTTTCATAAAGTTAAATGAGAAACATACGCATTTACAATCTTAATTAAATTAATTTACTTAAGGAAAATAAGCCTTTGCAAATCCCTGAATAAAGAGAAATAGGAAATATTACTTAGAACGATTACTTTGATTTTTTGTAACGATTGACAATGCGTCTTATTTAAAACCGATTTCCATCATAAAATGAAAAAAATCGACTCAAAGCTTGTTTGTTACAGCAAAGTTAGTTACATAATATCTAAGACACAACTATTTGGATAAGAACATGGATAAAAGTAAGCCGATACTGGTCACTGGTGCGACGGGTTATGTTGCAGGATGGATTATCGAGCGTCTATTAAATCAAGGGCATATCGTCC
>DAOMAH010000074.1:0-7204 GCA_035426725.1 Acinetobacter sp. | reverse complement strand
CACCACCACTTGCTCTAAGCGCACCACGTCTTTATAACGCTGAAAACGTTCATGGTTACAGCTGATTTCAACACGTGAAGTACTATCATCTAAGGTGATCATGACCCGATTCGGAAAGTTGGCGACATCAACAACCAATCCAGCAAAAATGGTTGTAACGCCACGACGAGTTGGTGTGAGTTCATTCAGTTTGGCAGGAACAAAAGACTTTAATTCAGGGCGATACACGTCAATAGGATGACCTGTGAGATATAATCCAAGTGTATCTTTTTCACCTTTTAAACGGATTTCATCTGACCAAGGTTTGACAGGTTTTGCAGGTTTGCGTTGAACTTCTTCAACTTCACCGAACAAATCCATAATGCCAGTTTCACGGTTGCTTCGCGCCTGATCAGCCGCTTGTACCGCTTCAGGCAATTGAGCCATTAAGCTCGAACGTTCGATGCCTAAACAATCGAGCGCACCTGCACGAACTAACGCTTCCAAGGTCCGTTTATTGATTTTCTTCAAGTCGATTCGATGGCAAAAATCAAATAAATCTTTATAAGCACCTTCTTTAATGCGTGATTCAATCACCGATTGCATTGCTTGCTCACCGACACCTTTAATCGCACCTAAACCATAAACAATGGTTTGTTCATCGCTGGCATGGAAATGGTACAAAGAACGGTTGATGGATGGCGGCAATACCTCTAATTTGTTGTTACGACAGTCATCAATCAAAAATACAATACTGTCGGTATTTTGCATTTCTGATGATAAAACTGCTGCCATAAATTCAGAAGGATAATGCGCTTTTAACCATGCGGTTTGATAGGCAACCAAAGCATAAGCGGCAGCATGTGATTTATTAAAACCATAGCCTGCAAACTTTTCCATATAGTCAAATATATGGTTGGCGGTGGGCTCATCAATTTCTTTTTTTGCAGCGCCTTCAATAAAAATTTGACGCTGCTTGATCATTTCTTCAGGTTTCTTTTTACCCATTGCGCGACGTAACACATCCGCGCCGCCAAGGGTATAACCTGCACAGAACTGAGCCGCCTGCATCACCTGCTCTTGGTAAACCATAATCCCATAAGTAGGTTCAAGTACGCCCTCAAGTAAAGGATGCAAATACTCAAAATCACCGCCATGCATACGGTGAATAAAGTCTGGAATTAAATCCATTGGGCCGGGGCGATATAAAGACACGAACGCAATAATTTCTTCGAATTTGCTTGGGCGTGCTTCTTTCAGCATTTTTTTCATGCCGACGGATTCAAACTGGAACACGGCAGTGGTGTTGGCTTCGGCAAAAACCAGATAAGCCGCTTTATCATCCAATACGATATTGGCAATATCTAAAGGTGTATCAGATTGAATTCGCTTATTAATATTTTGAACTGCATCTTCAATTACGGTGAGGTTACGCAAACCTAAAAAGTCAAACTTGACCAGTCCAGCGGCTTCAACGTCATCTTTATCGTATTGTGCAACTCGGTTAGTACCATCTGCATCACAAATTACTGCAGAATAATCGGTGATTTTGCCGGGAGCAATGACCACGCCACCTGCATGTTTACCTGTATTACGCGTAATACCTTCAAGTTTGAGTGCCATTTCCCAAATTTCAGCGGCATCATCATGGTCGGGATTCGATGGATTGGTGACAATATCTTTGAGTTGAGGTTCAAGCTCAATAGACTGCTTTAAATCCAAGCCCAATGGTTTGGTTGGAATCAGCTTTGAAAGACGATCTGCCAGTCCATAAGATTTTCCCAACACCCTTGCCACATCACGAATTGCACCTTTTGCTGCCATCGTACCAAAGGTCGCAATTTGTGATACCGCCTCACGTCCGTAGTGCTGCGCCACATATTCAATAACGCGGTCACGACCTGCAATACAAAAATCGACATCGAAGTCGGGCATTGAAACACGTTCTGGATTCAAGAAGCGCTCGAACAGTAGCTCATAACGTAATGGGTCAAGATCAGTAATTTTTAAACTGTATGCCACCAATGAGCCTGCACCTGAACCTCGTCCCGGCCCAACAGGGACACCATTATTTTTTGCCCATTGAATAAAGTCCATGACAATGAGGAAATAGCCCGGAAAACCCATCTTTAAAATAATATCGACTTCGTATTTAATTCGGTCATCATAAGGTTTTCGAATTTCAGCCCAGTCTTCATCTCGCTCACTTACTGGATAAAGATGCTTTAAACGTTCTTCTAAACCTGTACGCGATAAGTGGTCGAAATAGGTGTCGACGGTATAACCATCTGGAATAGGGAAGTCAGGTAAAAAGTAAGTCCCAAGTTGTAGGGCGACATTACAACGTTGCGCAATGTAGTAGGTATTTTCAATCGCAGTTGGAATATCTGAAAACAAGGCCGTCATTTGTTCGGCAGTTTTAAAATATTGCTCAGTATTATAATTTTTAGGACGTTTATCGTCACCTAACACATAGCCATCAGCAATACAGACACGGGCTTCATGTGCTTCAAAATCTTCAGGTTTAATAAAATGCACATCATTATGCGCAATCACACCAATTTGATATTCAGCTGCCAGTTTCACGGCTTCTTGGATGTAATCTTCTTCGCCAGCTCGATCTGTTCGAGTTAAAGCCAAATAGACACGATTACCAAATTTTTCAATCCATGCTTCGAGCAGCGGTGCAGCTTTCTGCGGATTAGACGAACATAGCATTTTGCCAACATCACTGTGTTGACCCAGTAAAATAATTAAGTCTTCAGATTGTTCAAGAACCCATTCTTTTTGAACACAAGGGATACTAAGTTGTTGCCCTTCAATAAAACCACGTGAAACTAATTCGGTAAGATTTTTCCAACCAATATTACTCGTGGCAAGAAGTGTTGCACGATGTTCAGCATCATTCAGACGAATAACGCTTCCAAGCAGAGGCTTAATGCCTTTTCCTAAACATGCCTCATAAAATTTTACCGCTGCATGTAAATTGGAAAGGTCGGTCAATGCCAACGCAGGCATTTGATCTTCTAGGGCAATATTGACCAAATCGGGTATGCGAACAATCGATTCGGTAATCGAAAATTCTGTGTGAATACCGAGATGAACAAACTGCATAGACCGACTATCCTAATCAAAAACGCTGTCTAGTTTAGCACGCAAACTTTAAATGGCATGCTTAAAATTTTGGCAAACTGTATTGTTTGGCGATTTTCTAGAAAGTTAATATTTGTCTTTAATCCTTAAAAAATAACATTTTAATGCGCAGGTTTTGCCGCTAAAATACAACGGCATAAAAATATCAATCCAGGAGCATTACAGAATGAAATTAAAAAATATTGTACTTTCAATTGTTTTAGCGAGTAGTTTCTCGACTTTAAGTTACGCAGAAGAGGTGCCATTTAGTCAGGAATTGGTCGTTAAAGCCAAAGATGGTGATGCTATTGCGCAAAATGATTTGGGTGAGGCTTATTACTATGGTTATGAAACTGATAAAGATTTTGTTAAGGCCTTAGGGTGGTATAAAAAATCTGCTGCAAAAGGTAATGCCGATGCGCTATTTTCCGTAGGTTATATGTTGGATAAAGCTGAAGGCACAGAGGAAGATAACCCATCTGCTTTAAAATGGTATACCCAAGCCGCTCAAAAAGATCAGCTACATGCACAATATTATTTAGCGTATTTGTATTTATATGGCGATAGCGGGGTTTCTGTAAATACCAAAAAAGGTTTGGAGTGGGTGACTAAAGCGGCTGACGCAGGGCTAGATTTAGCTCAAGCGGAGCTTGGTCATTTGTATTACAACGGTGAGCAAGAGGGGATTCCTCAAGATCTCAAAAAAGCATTATATTATTATCAATTAGCAGTTGAGCAAGATGAATCATCTGCGATCAATAACTTGGGTATTTTGTATCTTGAAGGTAAAGCAGGACTAACACGAGATTATAAAGAGGCGATGAGATTGTTTACACGAGCATCTGAAGCTGAATATGGTTTAGGTTCTTCAAATATTGGTTATATGTTTGAAGAGGCAAAAGGTGTGAGCAAAAATTATAAAAAGGCAGCAGAATATTATTCACTTGCGGTTGAACAAGGTGATCATTCAGCTTTATTGGATTTAGTGCGTTTGTATCAAATTGGTGGTTTTGGTTTGACTAAGAGCTTAACCAAAGCAACTGAATACCAACAACAATGGCAGGAACTACAAACAGAATCTGAATAATGGAAATCCCCCTAAAGCAATGTGCAATAGGGGGTATTTTTTTAACGAATTTTAGCTAAGTAACGACCTAAACGATTAATTGCTTCACGCAGTTCATTTTCAGCAGGTAAAAACACAACACGGAAATGATCATGCGTCGGCCAGTTAAAACCTGTGCCTTGTACCAACAGCACTTTTTCAGCTTTCAATAAATCCAACATTAACTGTTCATCATCTTCAATTGGATAAATTTTAGGGTCAAGTTTAGGGAAGCAATACATTGCGCCTTCTGGTTTAACACAACTTACGCCAGGAATTTCATTGAGCATTTCCCACGCAATATTACGCTGCTCGTATAAACGACCACTTGGACGAATCAAATCATTGATGGATTGATAGCCGCCAAGTGCGGTTTGAATGGCATATTGCGCTTGATGATTCGAACAAAGGCGCATAGACGCCAACATGTCTAAACCTTCAATATAATCGGCCGCACGTTGTTTATCGCCTGTAATAGCCATCCAACCTGCACGAAAACCTGCAATTCGATACGCTTTCGATAAACCATTAAATGAGACACAAAGTTGTTCACCTGCTAATGCAGCGACCGCAACATGCTCAATACCGTCATAAATAATTTTGTCGTAAATTTCGTCGGCAAATAAAATCAAATCATGTTTTTTAGCTAAAGCGACAATTTGCTCTAAAACATGACGTGGGTAAACAGAACCTGTTGGATTGTTTGGATTGATAATCACAATACCGCGCGTATTTGGTGTGATTTTGCTTTCCATATCCGCAATATCAGGATACCAATAATTTTCTTCATCACATTTGTAATGAACCGCAGTACCACCCGATAAATTCACTGCCGCTGTCCATAGTGGATAGTCTGGCATTGGCACTAACATTTCGTCGCCATTGTCGAGTAGACCTTGCATTGCCATCACAATCAGTTCTGACACACCATTGCCGACATAAACATCATTGACGTGCATGTCAAAGATGCCTTTTTGTTGGTAATACTGGCAAATGGCTTTACGTGCAGGGAAAATACCTTTTGAATCGGTATAGCCAATCGCATTGGGTAAGTTTAATGCCACGTCATTAATAATTTCTTGCGGTGCTTCAAAGCCAAAAGGCGCAGGATTACCAATGTTGAGTTTAATGATTTTGTGACCTTGCTCTTCCATTTCATTGGCGGCACGTAATACAGGCCCGCGAATGTCGTAACATACATGTTCGAGCTTTGCGGATTTTTTAATTTGTTTTGTGGGTTGAGCAATATTTTTTGACATAGCAGGATTCACTTTTGCATATCGATACAAATAACTTTTAAAGGTTTCAACACTGACCAAATTCAAATCATGTTGATTTTTCAGTAATTCAACAATTTTCTCGTGGGTAAAACCCGAGTCTTGGTATTGCCTGATAATCGGCAAGAGGTTTTTAAAAACCACACTTTTTTTCTGAGACATTTCGCGCCCTACACAACAGTGCAATATAAGAATAGCATTTTCTTCGCTCGCGTAATAGCAAATACACGTAAAATTGCTTACTTTTATTAAATCAATTTGCTTTCTTTTTGCTATTAATGCTTTTAAAGTCACTTTTGCAATAAATTCTACAGTCATAGACTGGTGTTTTTGTTGTGAATGACGTAAATATAAACATGATCAGAAAGATATTTTTAACAACAAAATAAAGGGTGTAGGTTATGGCTAAGGTAAATAAATCTGAAAGAGAGTGGCAAAGAGAGCTATCCGCAGAAGATTATCGAATTACTCGTCAAAAAGGCACAGAGCCTGCATTCACAGGTCAATATTGGAACAGTAAGCAACATGGTATTTATGTATGTAAGTGCTGCGGTGCAGAGCTATTCTCATCAGACACAAAATACGATAGTGGTAGTGGCTGGCCAAGTTTCTTTAGACCAATCGACAACCTTGCTGTAGAAGAACAGGATGATACGACGCACGGTATGGTCAGAACAGAAATAGTCTGCCATGATTGTGACGCTCATTTGGGGCATGTGTTTGAAGATGGACCTCAACCAACAGGGTTAAGATACTGCGTCAATTCAGCATCATTACAACTTAAAACAGAAGAAAAAAATGACGAGGAAACATATCCATGAGTAACATTTATCAGTTTGAAGCTGAACTGTTAGAGGGAAAAAATAAATCCTTTGCTGACTATGAGGGCGAAGTGCTGCTCATCGTCAATACGGCCAGTAAATGTGGTTTTACACCACAATTTGCTGGACTAGAAAAAATTTATGAGCAATATCATGCACAAGGGTTTGAGGTGTTAGGCTTCCCTTGTAATCAGTTTGGGGGGCAAGATCCGGGAAGTAATGAGCAAATAGGAACGTATTGTCAGAAAAACTATGGGGTGACTTTTCCCATGTTTTCCAAAGTTGATGTTAAAGGCCCAGAAGCCCACGCCATATTCCGTTATTTAACCAATAACAGCAAAGGGATTCTCGGCAGCGGCATTAAGTGGAATTTTACAAAATTCTTGATTGGTAAAGATGGCAAAGTAATTAATCGATATGCGCCAACCACCAAGCCTGAAGCGATTCAGGCAGATATTGAAAAAGCATTACAACAATAATCGGTTGATGTGTCGTCAGTGATGAAAGAGCAAGGCGCTTCAGTTGAATTTTGGAGTGATCCGCGCATGCCTTATGTGGAAACACGTCGGGCATGTGCAAGTCGTGCTTGTTATAAAGCTCATAGTCATCCGACATTTTCAATTGGAGCGGTGGATCAAGGCAACAGTATTTTCACTAGCTATTTCGGTGGAACGCAACAAATAAACGCGGGTACCTTGGTATTGGTTCCTGCACATGTTGAACATGCGTGTAATCCTGTTCCAGATCAGGCTTGGAGCTACCAAATGATGCATTTAGATGCACGTTGGTTGAACCAGTTATTACAAGAAACTGCATATTAAGATGCTTATCAAGACATACCGCAGTTCAAACCTGTGTTGTATAAACAGCCTAAGATGTATCAATACTTT
>DAOMAH010000073.1:0-7237 GCA_035426725.1 Acinetobacter sp. | reverse complement strand
CAATATCTTGAAATGCCGAGCCATTCATCCAGTATGATTTTTTTAGAATTAAGGTGGTCATAATGCTTTCAGCTTGATCGCTACTGGTGTCCTGACAGCGCAAACCGTAACAGCTTGCGACTGTTCTGTGATCTTCAAAAAGTTGAATATAATAACTGCCGAGTTCTTGTGCATAACCTAAAATCGCATCACGTTGAGTATTCATTCTTTGTCTTCCCATTAAAAAATATTAGACACACAATTCTTCATCTCTGTTGACGATTGTTAAGCAAAATGAATCAATCGTCAACTTGAATTTGTAACCAAATCAAGATATATTATTTCTATCTCCCTAAAACTGCTTTTTGAGGCTTTGCCATGTCAGAAAAAACAGCCAAAGAACACGGCGGTGCAAGAGCGAATGCTGGGCGTAAAGCTAAATTTCAAGAGCCGACCAAAGTAATTCGTGTGCCTGAATCCCAAGTTTCTTTTATCAAAAACTGGATATTGGAAAATGCTAAAACAGGTAATTTGATTGATTTTAATTCATCGGTAAAAGCGCGTGCCGTACAGCCGAATCCCGATAAAATCTATCAAATTCCATTGGCGATCGAACGCGTTGCAGCAGGTTTTCCATCGCCTGCACAAGACCATATCGAGCAAGCTCTCGATTTAAACGAATATTTGATTCGCAATGAAAATGCCACTTTCGTGGTGAAAGCGAACTCCTTATCGATGCTTGGTGCGGGTATTGATATTGATGATCCTTTATTGGTAGATCGCAGTATTGCGGCTAAAGCAGGAGATATTGTTATCGCCATGATTGACAATGAATTTACCGTGAAAAGAATGATGATTGATTACCACTTTAGCCCTCCGAAGGTTTGGCTCAAGGCAGAAAATCCAGACTATCAAAATATCTATATTGAAGAGGGGCAGGAGATGATGATTTGGGGGGTGGTCACTTATAACTTAAAACCAATGCTTTAAGTCTGATGATAGAACAAATCAAAGGCAAGGATGTACTAAAAGCAGTCAAGAAAATAGAAGACCGTGGGGCGCAAGAAATGGCAAAGCGTGCAATCCCTCTAGCAGGGCGTGTATTCCGCTACGCTATCCGTAAAGACTTAATTGAAAATGACCCTACCCCACATTTAAGCGAAGCATTAAAGCCACGTAAAATAAAGAATATGGCACGCCTCGACATATCCGAGTTCCCAGCATTTCTACAGCGCATGGATAGGTATCACGGCAACGTACTTGTAAAAACTGCATTACATATTATGACGCTCACCTTTGTCCGTACGGCGGAATTGCGCATGATGGAATGGGCGGAAATAGATTTTGATGCTCAAGAATGGCGCATACCACCCGATAAAATGAAGATGTCACTACCGCATATTGTTCCTTTATCAAGACAAGCCGTTGAGCTAATAGAAAGTCTTCGACCAATTACAGGTAACAAGCAATTCGTTTTTTATAATCACAGTACGGCGAAGCCATTAAGCAGTAACGCCCTTTTGTGTGCAATTCGTACCATGGGATACAAGGGAAAAATGACTGGGCATGGTTTCAGGGGATTAGCATCAACCACATTGCACGAACAAGGCTATATGCATGATGCAATAGAAATACAACTTGCCCATAAAGTCGGTAATTCAGTCTCACAAGCCTACAACCATGCACAGCATTTAAAGTACCGAGTAAAGATGATGCAAGAATGGGCAGATTATATCGAGAGCCTTAGAACAAAAGTGATTCCGTTCCCTAAAGGTAAGCGTGCATAGATTAGAACGACAACATACGTCATGCTAATACATACACCCCCTAGCCATTACACGTTTAAGTGAATCCCGTATTGGCTGGTCAGCTTGGGAAGTGCACCAATGGATTGAAGATAAGTTGGAGAGTCGTAAATAAAAAGCGTTGAATTCTACTAAAAGTTGGATTTGTTATTAGACTTGATACTGAGAGGAGTAGCTATTCTGAATGTAGTTACTCCTTTTTCTTATTAAATAGTTCGTTAGGTCGAGCACCACAAAAATATGATTTGCTCAGGATAAGCCATTTTGCATTGTATCTAGCTCAAACGTTAGGTCATTAATATGTTCTATTAGATTTCTTATGAATAATTTTTTGTGAAAAATCAATAAAAAATAAATTTATGTGATGGAGTTATAGTTAATTTTTGTTTATTATCTATTTGTTTTTTGTGTGTAAAATATCACCTTAAATCTAATAAAGAAATTATAGTTTTAGCTTGCAGCTTTAACGAAGAGGGAAATCATGAGAAAGGTTATATTGACACTATTGAGCTTGGGTATTGCTCAAGTTAGTACTGCTGAAATCGTTAAAGTGAATGGGGAAGGGGTTGCACCTGTTATTAAAAAAGATTTAAACAGTACACGAAATCAAGCATTCAATAATGCAAAAAAAGATGCTGTGGTTACTCTCATTAAGCGTATTAATGGCCCTCAAGCCATGAACGATGCGAATCAATATTTGGATGACATTGTAAAACAAATTGATAGCAGTTATGTGCTGAATCGAGGGAGTAGTACTAATAGTAATAATGAGTTAGTTACCCAAGTTAGTCTGGAGATGGATGACCAAGAATTTCGTTCAATTCTCAATGATTTAGGGCTGGCGAAGAAAAGTAGTCGAACCAGTCCAATTATGATTGTAATGGATGAATATTTTGGTGTACCAAAAGATAACTCAAAACCTGTGAAAGAGTTCACATCATATTTTTCTGATCGTAGCTATAGCTATGATGAAGATGCGAGTTACAAAGCTAGCGAAAGTGCCAAAGCCAGTGCTTCAGATTCTTATTCTTCAAAAGGGCGTTCAGCTGCTGCATCAGGTTATGCTTATGATAATTACTATGGGGCGGGTGTTGGTGTTTCCGCTCGTTCAGCAAGCCATAATAATTCAGGTAAATCAGCTTCTTCAAGTAGCTACAACGCTAGTGAATCAGCTAAATACAGTCAATCCGAACGACAAAATGATATCCAAAGCTTTGTGAAATATGTGGAATATCAGACTCCAAGTACTAAAGCTGAGCGTGATAATCAAACCTTAAATTCAATTGCGAGTTCTGCCTCACGTTATGATTTGCGGTTGCTCGATTCTGACCGTTTTAGAAGTCAGTATTTGAATGGTCGGAGTATGTCGATTCAGCAACTGATGAGTGATACAGAGCTGAATAAGCTCGTAATCGCTGCACGTAAAGAAAAAGCCGATTGGTTTATGGCGGGTAGTTCTTATATTTATGATCGTGGTCGTTCGAGTGCTACTGGGCAATTTGTCTGTGATGGTGCTGTTAGCTTCAAAATTTATTCAGTCGATGATTCAACTTTGATGGGTGGTGAAACTCGTACAGAATCTTCGACAGGTGCGACTACAGATTCTTGTCGTACGAATGTTGCTAAGAAACTTGGCGAATTGGCTGTTAGCCAAGTAGGACCACAGATTCTGGGTTATGCAAAAAATCGCTCTATGTATGGTAAGGAAATTACCATATTTGTGAAAAGTATTTCTGGCAATGTTTCTTCTCGTTTAGGAGATGATTTATACATTGCCTTAGATGAAATGGATGGTGCAGAAAATATCGATATTCGCACTCAGGATGGAAAATTGGTCGAAATGACCATGACTTATAAGAGTGAGAAACCTGTTAGTGCAGAATTGGCTAAAGCACTACGTAAAGTAAATCCAACTCTATCAAGTGCTGAGCGTTTACAAGCTGGCAATACGATTACGCTTTGTATTGGTGGTACACAATGCAAATAAAGTTAAAAACTTTATGTTTAGCTATGCCGATGCTTATTTCGTCATGGGCAAACGCGAATATTCAAATCTACCCATCGAAAGGAATTTTTGGGCTAGAGCAACCTTGTCGTAATGATCCTAGCAAATACGAAGCGAATGGGTCTTCAATTGTATGTGACTTCAGTCAAGCGATTGACAATGAAAGCATTCGTAAACAAGTTGAGCAACTTTTTGTACAAAATTTAAAGCAAGGTTTTGATGAACAGATAGTCGATACTATTTCACAAAAAACGAAAAATCGCACTTATATTGCATCACTAGAAGTTTTACGCGCAAGTGAATACATTGTGAAGAAGGATTCGACTGCCGAAATTTTTCTTCCAGTGACCTTAAGTCTAAAACTCACCAATGTGTTATCTGGAGAGGTTATATATAGTGACAGTAAGACCTTGTCACAACCAATTCAAGTACTTGCTACAGAGATTGATTCTAGCGTAACCAAAACAGCAATTAAGCAGAAATTTCAAAGTACTTTGTTGCTGCTAACGCAGCAAGTGACTCAAGAATTAAAAACAAAACTTAAAGTTTCTGAAACAGAAACACAAGTGATTGATCAGTGGAAATCCTATCTTGTTTTAGATAAAGGCTTTAAGCAAGGGATTGCTGCACAAGATGAGCTCAGCTCAGCAGATGGTGATTTAATTCGTGTAGTGCATGCGGACAGTGATTATGCTGTGGCTGTACCAGTCTTGATGCAGAGTGGTAGTAAGCACTTTAGTAAAGTTTCAACCAATACACGACAGGCTATGAATAAGCCCAAAGCTTTGGTGGTCGATGTGTTGACTTATCAGGGCGAATCGAAAGATTTAATAGAACAAATTTTTTCTGATGCAGTGGGGGAGCAAGCCTCATTTACTCTAACACCAGTCAATCGACGTTATAGTGCGATGGCACAAAGTATTAGTGAGCAAACTGGATTAGCGCAAAGTGAAGACATTAACCAACGTGAATTACCTGAATTTTTCATTCGAATAAATGTCATCCCTGTAATTGCTTATCAGCAACAAATTGGAAAAATAACTCAGCAACAGGTTTTTCATAGTGAAGTCTTTGCTGAAATGATTGATCGTTCTGGCCGGGTAATTTACTCCGCGCATGCGACCGATGATATCAAAGATGTGATTTCAGATGGAATGGGATTTTCTCTCGAGGCTCGTAAAGAAGTTGTATTGAAAAATGCACTTTTGAAATTAGGCCAACAATTTCAAAAAGGGATTCAATTTACTCGTTCTGATTTAAAAGTCTCTGGATCAAGTGGTCAGAACATCGTTATTGATGATGCTGGCGAGCGCTTAAGTACAGGAATGAAAGTCCATGTTTATCATTCAGATAAAGCAGCAGGGCGTAATATTTTAATTCCAACATGGGAAGCGACCGTTTTAGAGCGTCAAGGCACGAAAGTTAATGCGCAATTAGATTTTCCAGTTAGCAGCAGTGATCGTTTACCTGTGCGTTCTGGAGACACTGTTTTGCTTGATAGTTCTGCCCCAGTGGGAGATTCAAAGCAATCTCGTGTTTTATGTTTAGGGCTGCATACTGAGCAAATTGGTGAAATTCCATTTTATGGTTTTGGTCCATTGATTTATCACGCTTTTACTAGTCAATCGAAACGACCATTCTATGCGACAGGTTCAGGCTTTAAAGGACAGACTTTATTAAAAGACTCAGTGATTGCTATGACTGAAAATGCAGGTTTTAAAAAAGATATGAAAGTTAACTTTCATATTCCAACAGATGAATGTTTACAGCCAGTGCTTAAGCTCGAAGTGAAACAAGACAGTATTAGATGTAATGCTGACAAAAGTAATTGTGATGCCACATTAGTTATGGCTAGTGGGGCGCGTAGATTTAACCAAAAGGCTGAGAAAATAGGGGCTTATGGTTTGCAACAAGAAATTGGATTGAAGGGTATTGATTATCAGCATCGTCATGAAATGTATAACATTCAGATGTTTGAGGCTTTACCAAAAATTTTAAATCAAATCGTGCAAAAAGCCGATTCTTCACAATAGGGGTAACAGGGTATGAAAAAAATTGCGATTGTTTTAGCAGCAGCTGCTTCAATAAGTGCATCAGGTGTCTATGCGGGTTTTGGATCGTTGAGTAATCTTTCGTCATCATTATCTGAATCTGTAACTGGCGTATCTTCTTCAAATATGGACCTCAATGGTTTTTTCACGCAGGCTAAAGCAACCAATGCAATGTTTATTCAGAGTCGTACGGCTTTAGCTTCATTGTTGGCAAGTAAACAGGATTCAGATGAATTAAAAGCAAAACAGAAAAGCTTGAAAACGACCTCTGACTTGAAAGAAAAAGAAGCAATTCAAAAACAGATTGTTGCATTATCAGATACTGTTTTAGAAGCTTCACAAAAAGATGAGGAAGCAACTGTAGCTAAACTTTCAGCACTTAATGCTGAGCAGAAAAAACATTTATTGAACTCTGCAACTAATTTTGCCATTGCAAGCCTAACTGCTCGCGAATTAGCTGTAGGAGCTAAAAAGGTGAGCACCAGTTTAATTGCAAATCCAAACAGCCTAACCAATACAGGAATGTCTTTAGTTGATGCTAAAGGTATGGTTGGTGATATCACAGGGATTGCTAAAAATTCAACTATGGCTTTGGTGGAATACCCGAAACTGTTTAAAAAAGCAGGTATTGAATTTAAAGTACCAACAAGTTCGTCAGAAAAACCAAAAACTCTTAGTGATATTTAAAAAAGATTGTTTTGGATTAATCGTTAAATTAATTAAAGAGCCTATTGAGTAGGCTCTTTTTTATTTTTATACCCTTGTGAGCTTTCAATTATTAAGCAACAGTTAGCCCTTGCTAAGAGGTTATTAATAAAGGTATTGAACAGTTAAACAAGCATATCCAAGAAATAAACCAGACAATTGATGACCGCATTGATCTAAATCGAAATTTATTCTGCTCTGAGTGGGGAACCGTAAAATAGTAAATAAAGCGCATGCAGTCCATTGATATTCTTTTATTTGTTAAATAGAACCCATCTCAATTATTCTTAGATAGTTGTAAATCATTTTTTATAGATAGCTGCAAAAATAGCGGCAAATATTTTTGTTAAAATTATTTATATTGTTGATATATATGGTTTATATTTTTTTTATTTCGGCATAAATACCCTATACTAATGCTAGTTGTTTGTGGAGGTCGTTAAAGTGGATATTACCCCGATTGCACGTGTGTACTCACCTGAGCTTGAAGAGAAATTATTAGAAATAGCTCGTTTAGATGCGCAATTAGATGCGACTGTACCTGTTACTATTCGTGAGTCAGTAGAAGGCTTACTTCGCGTAGTTAACTCGTATTATAGTAATAAAATCGAAGGTAACCCGACTAAGCCAAGTGAATTGATTGCATTGGTAGACGATTCAACTGAGCATAAATCGAAAGGGCTTTTGGAAAT
>DAOMAH010000072.1:5045-7279 GCA_035426725.1 Acinetobacter sp. | reverse complement strand
ATGCGGGTAAAATTGAAAGTAAGTCGATGATGGCACCACCACTTCGCACCCATAACCATCTATTTTGCCATGCACTGTTAAACGGATTTTTTTCAGCAACCGCCCAAAAGCGTAATAAATATTCGACTGTAAAAACAAAGATGGAAAATAATTCAAACGTATCAAAGTACAGTTGATACAACAGATAAACATCATTAATCGATTCAAGTAACACTGCAACTGTATTACTAATAATCAATAAAATGAGAAAGAAATTTACGCAGCGACTAAAGGTACTTTCATAGTCATCGTTATGCAAATTATCATAAACAAATCTGCGAAGCTTGTACCACGCGTTAAATTCCATATCCGTGGGTTGCTGTTGAATAAGATTTTTTCAGTGTAGCGCAACTGAAGTCTAGGGATATGAAATTTTCTAAAAATTAATCATAGATTAAAGTACTTTAAACCAATAATTCGCAAAACTATTCGACAAAAAGAAGGGCTAAACGTACCTGATCATAACCCATACGTGGGTTAGTCGCTTCTACAATAGGACGTAATTTAATTGACCCTTCTTCACTAAAATTTTCAGCACTTTGACGTTTCATTAAGCGCTTATAAATTTTACGCACTTGCTCAACCACTTCATCCCCCGGATGAGCCACAGAAATATCCAAACCTTGCTCTTTATGCAGTTTTGCCAAATGATTGATAATTGTCGCAGGGGTTAATCCACGTTCAACTGCAATATCTTGAATTTCATAACCTTCTTCAAACAGTGCACGCGTTTCATCCAGTGTAGCCGTGGCATAATTGGTTTTAGTGCCACTTTTGGCTATTTTCTTTTCGTTTCGGGTAATTTCAGTTTCGTTTAGGGTACCGCCACAATGTCGAATAAATGCTTTATGTTGTGGTGCCAAATCAATGAGTTCAAAATGATTTTCAGCTTCGCCCGACAAATGCCGATACGCCCGGTAAAATTAATAGCTCATCGGTAGAGCGACCATATTTCGCCAAACGACCTTTCACATCACGATAAAACTCTTGTGCATCTTCTAACTTTTGATTCGCCGTAAAAATGACTTCCGCATAACGTGCAGCCAAATCACGTCCTGGCCCAGACTGTCCTGCTTGTACAATAACAGGATATCCCTGCGGCGTACGTGGCACATTCAACGCGCCTTTGACTGAATAATATTCGCCTTTATGGTTTGGGTTATGAACTTTCTCTGCATCATAGAAAACACCGGAGGCTTTATCATGCAGAAAAGCATCATCTTCCCAACTATCCCAAAGTTTTTTAATCAGTTCGACATATTCCTGCGCTCGTTCATAACGTTCTGCGTGAGGAATTTGCTGTTCATAACCAAAGTTCGCCGCAGCCGATTCAGACGCCGAAGTCACCACATTCCAACCTGCACGCCCATGACTGAGATGATCCAGTGATGCAAATTTACGTGCCAATAAATACGGTTCTTCATAAGTGGTCGATGCCGTCGCAATAAAACCGATATGTTTGGTCACGGTCGATAATGCAGCGAATAAGGTGACAGGTTCAAAACCAGCCACTTTATCGCTATAGCCATTTTTTTCGGCTTGTCCAAAATTTACAGCCAAGCCATCCGCTAAAAAGTAAGCGTCAAATAGCCCTTTTTCTGCTAACTGCACTTGTTCTTTAATAAAATCAAAATCAACCGCTTTATCGGGTTGAGATTCAGGATGACGCCAAGCTGCCACATGCTGCCCAGTTGCAGGAATAAATGCGCCTAATCGAATTTTTCTAGTCATGATGTGCTCCAAGTTTGCTAAAAAGATTTTCCTTAATCTTTGATACAAATCGGATGCCAATTTTTTAAATATAAATATCAATTGGTTATAATTAATCAATTTCACAACTGTGTTTATAACAGCAAATTTTGTTGAATAGGTGCTGATTATTCAGCAACTTTTAGTGGGATGCCTGTGATTTTCAATTTTTGCTTATATCACGTACTTTTTCTTAGAGCTAAATCATTTTAAATCGATAAAATTGATGCAATCAGGCTTAAACATGTTGCTGTTATGATTTATCATTAAATCGGCAAAATTTAGAAGATAATCTGAATAAAGCCTGCAAAAGCATTACTGCATAATATCTCACACTCAAATCATCCAATTGTTCCGAGAACTTTACATGCCATCACCTGTTCCGTCGTCCAATACGCCTGCTACGATTCCTTTTTGGACTGCATTTTTATTTTGGCTCAAATTAG
>DAOMAH010000072.1:0-4945 GCA_035426725.1 Acinetobacter sp. | reverse complement strand
AATACGCCTGCTACGATTCCTTTTTGGACTGCATTTTTATTTTGGCTCAAATTAGGTTTTATCAGTTTTGGCGGGCCAGCAGGTCAAATTGCAGTCATGCATCAAGAGTTAGTAGAACAAAAACGCTGGATTTCGGAGAAAAGATTCCTACATGCTTTGAACTATTGCATGTTGCTACCCGGCCCAGAAGCGCAACAACTGGCGACGTATATCGGCTGGCTCATGCACCGCACCGCAGGCGGTTTAGTCGCAGGAATTTTATTTGTCCTACCCTCTTTATTTATTTTAATTGGACTGTCTTGGGTTTATATCCAGTTTGGCGATGTGCCGCTTATTGCTGGATTATTTTATGGCATTAAACCCGCAGTAACGGCGATTGTGTTTCATGCCACCTATCGAATTGGTAGTCGTTCGCTGAAAAACTATTTTTTATGGATGATCGCAGCCGCCGCCTTTGTTGCCATTTTCTTCTTTAACCTTCCTTTTCCACTGATTGTTTTGAGCGCAGCAATTTTGGGTTATGCCATGAGTAAGCATCAACCTGAACTTTTTAGCCAAAACACAGCACATCAAAACAGCAAAAAAGATTACGGTGCAGCCGTGATTGACGATGATACGCCAACGCCAGCCCATGCCGTATTTCGTTGGATGCAATTATTTAAAATTTTGCTGATAGCAGCCGTGTTGTGGTGTGTGCCGATTGGATTGCTGACCTTTAGTTTAGGTTGGCAACATAGCTATACCCAAATGGCGTGGTTCTTTACCAAAGCCGCTTTGCTCACTTTCGGTGGTGCCTATGCGGTCTTACCTTATGTCTATCAGGGTGCGGTCAATCACTACGCATGGCTGAGCCCTACACAAATGATTGATGGTTTAGCACTCGGCGAAAGCACCCCCGGCCCACTGATTATGGTGGTGGCATTTGTTGGTTTTTTAGGCGGCTTTAATCACGCGTTGCTCGGTTCAGAGCATTTATTTTTAGCAGGTGCGATTGGTGCGGTAATTGTCACTTGGTTCACCTTTCTATTTTCTTTTGTCTTTATTTTGGCAGGCGCACCGTTTATTGAATCGACCCATAATGAACTAAAATTTACTGCGCCATTAACGGCAATTACCGCTGCGGTTGTCGGCGTGATTTTAAATCTAGCCTTATTCTTTAGTTATCATGTGCTATGGCCAAAGGGTTTTGATCATCCTTTTGATTATGAAGCAGCATTGATCACGCTTGCGGCAATGATTGCACTGTTTAAATTCCAAGTGAATGTTCTGTATGTAATTTTTGCCTCTGCACTATGTGGGTTGATTCTATATTTGTGGATTTAAAGATTTTCATTCTTAGCTTGTTCTAAACCTTTATAGATACCAAATCTCATCGGTGAGTTGCTCTATTTCAGCTTTATCATGGCTGACATAGAGCATAGGAATATCAAGGTTTTGTTTTATTTTCTGAAAAAATGGAATAATTTCAGCTTTGTGAGCCGCATCTAAAGCAGATAAAGGCTCATCCAAAAGCAATAATTGAGGTGAATATAATAAGGCGCGTCCCAATGCCACGCGCTGCTTTTCGCCCCCAGAGAGTTTGATTGGCATCCGTCCAGTCAAATGTTCAAGTTTCAATAATTCTACAATTTCATCGACCTTAAATTGCCGTTGAGTAGGTGAAATATGATTAAAACCAAACATTAAATTCTTTATCACACTTTTATGCGGAAACAGTTGCGCATCTTGAAAGACCAAACCGACACGGCGTTGTTGTGTGCTTAAATTTATTTTCTGTGCTGAATCAAACCAAGTCTGACCACCTAGCTTAATCCAACCCGATTTTGGGCTAATCAAACCTGCAAGACTATGCAAAATCGTGGTTTTTCCTGAACCTGACGCACCAAACAAACCAACCACTTTTTGATCGGACTGGAAATGTTGATCGAGAACAAACTGCCCTTGTTGGATGTGTAGTTGACAATCAATCATGTTGAATATCCACGTTTATTTTTCTGATACCGATTGAACCATTGTGCGAACCACAAGGCGAAAAATGCCACTGACAAGGACAGAATAATTAATCGCCACACCGCTGTTTCGGTGTCAGGTTGTTGCATCAAACTATACATGGCTAAAGGCAAGGTTCTGGTTTCATTGGCGATATTTCCCACAAAGGTTATGGTTGCACCAAACTCCCCCAAACTTCGGCAAAAACATAAAATACTGCCGACCAAAATTCCGCTACTTGCCAAAGGTAAAGTGACTTGCATAAACGCACCAAAGGATGATGCACCTAAAGTTTTTGCTGCCATTTCCAAACGGCGATCGACCAATTCAATTGCCAAACGAATTGATTGTACCAACAATGGAAAACCCATCACTGCAGATGCCAAAACCGCCCCTTTCCAATTAAAGGCAAACTCTAAACCGAACGGCGCAAGATACTGCCCGATGATTCCACGATTACCAAACACTTGCAGTAATAAATAACCAGGCACCACTGGCGGCAAAACCAAAGGCAAAAACACCACCGTTTCAAATAAAGATTTCCCCCAAAATTCTTTGCGCGCCAACACCCAAGCCACCAACGTTGCAGGGATTAAACTCAGCACAAGACAGCTCGCTGCCACTTGGCAGGACAGTTTAAGTACGTCGATTTCTTCGGGTGTTAGCATCGTCATTTGCTTATTTCAGTACACTAAAACCATATTTTTTAAATACAGTTTTTGCCTGATTGCTTTGTAAGAATTGATAAAATTTCACAGCGTCTTTATTTTTTTGCAGTAGTCCAAGTGGATAAATAATGGGCGGATGACTATTTTCAGGAAAGACTCCTGCCACCACCACATCTTTACTCATTGCGGCGTCGGTTGCGTACACAATCCCGAGCTGACATTCGCCACGTGCTACAAAATTTAATGCCGCTCGTACATCTTCAGTTTCAACTAAACGTGGTTCAACTTTTTCCCACCATCCGAGCGAGCTTAATGACTGTTTTGCGTATTTGCCCACAGGCACACTTTTGGTGTCGCCTGTACATAGTTTGCCTTGCATCACTTGGTTTATATCAAAATTTTTATCTATTTTAATTTTAACAGGACGGTCTTTAGGTGTAATCAAGACTAAGCGATTGCCCAATAAATTAACGCGATCAGTTGCAGCAACCAATTGTTTATTCTGTAGATAATCCATCCATTGCACATCGGCGGAAATAAAAATATCTGCTGGTGCACCCGCTTCAATTTGTTTGGCTAAAGTTGATGAACCTGCATAAGAAGTTTTAACTTCTGTTTTTTGCTTCTGCTCATAGAATGCATCTAAGTCATTGATGGCATTAGTCAAGCTAGCAGCGGCATACACCGTAACCGATTCTGCTGCAAAAGCTGATGCGCTAAATCCAAAACTACACATTACAATGGCACAAATAGATGACGTTATTTTTTGCTTAAACATTTTGATCCCCTCTATCGCTATATTCTTAAGAACATAGCGTAATTTAAAAAAAATGCCTCAAATTGAGTCAATTTAAGTGCAATAAATTTAATGATGCAAGCGTTGTACCAAATTACACTATAGATTGATATTTATTTGTCGCTTAACTGGCTTCGATTTTCCGATTCCTCTGATTTGCCTTATACATTATTCACAGTTGCCAATACTGCAATATAGCAAGTTGGGTACTCAAAGACATCGCGGATAAGTTTGAGCATATTTATTGCGCCAATAAACGTTTAGCTAAAACAGACTGTAAGTCTCTACGCCCGTCAAGAATAAGATAAATAATCACTTGTTGTTCGAAAATACGATAAATCACGCGATAGCTATAAATGATAACTTGTCGATACTCTTGAATACCTAATGCAATCAATTCTTTAGGATAAACACCTCGTTGTGGAAAACTTGATAAGTCATCGATCAGCACTAGTACTTTATCTAAAATATCATTGGCACGAGAAATACCATCTTCATCAGCAATATATTCATAAATTAAACGTAAGTCTTCTGTCGCATCTCGAGTCATTTCAACTTTGAATTGCATTCCATCCATCAATGCTATTCCTTGCGGCGTAACCGTGCGATGACACTTTTGGCATCTTCCAACTGTCCTGTTGCGACTTGCTGATTACCCAAGGCGAGAATTTTTAACAACGCAAGCGTTTGCTGGGTTTCCTCATAAGAGGTCACATCTTGCAGAACTGCCTTTGCTTCGCCATTTTGCGTAATAATGAGTGGCTCACGATGTATATTTAGTTGTGTTAAAACTTCGGCTGCATTTGCTTTGAGATAGCTAATCGGCTTTATTTGTGATGGCAAGGTCATAACGGGTTACTCTTTACAGCTTTCAAGAACTAAATATAGTCTTTTTATAGTCCGATCACAAGGCAACATGCGCAATAAACAAATTAAGCTAAACCATAACCAAACTTTGTCATTTGTATATCACCTATGAATATAATTTTTAGGTTTCATTATGCTGCTCTCTCATACTTTATTCATTATTGAAATATGAGAAACAAAAATTAAGATAATTAAAAAGATACAAATAAAAATGACCTTTAGATTTATCTTTATAAATTTTCTCATATAATAATTTTTTCGTAGAATTTTTATAAATAAATAGACCTCTTGCGAAAGTAAAAGATAGCGTATACTTAAAAAATGAAATATGAACACTTGTCTCGATTTAATGATATGGAATTTAAACGCTTAGTTGGAGTTCCGCGACCTTTATTTTCTAAAATGATAACAATTTTAGAAGCATCTGAATTGGCGAAAAAGAAGTCAGGTCGACCTCATTCTTTAACTATTGAAAACCAATTATTATTAACTTTGAATTACTTACGATCTTATCATACTCAAATTGAATTAGCTGCTGCTTTTGGGATTGCGGAAAGTAATGTAAATAGAACCATTCAAAAAGTTGAAGAAGCATTGATACAATCACGCCAATTTGCTTTACCCA
>DAOMAH010000071.1:0-7387 GCA_035426725.1 Acinetobacter sp. | reverse complement strand
AATTTTGTTTTGATAGGAAAGAAGAGATGAGCGCAGAATTAGAAGTTATTGATTTAAAAGTAGGCGAAGGCAAAGAAGCGGTACGTGGTGCATTAATTACCACACATTATACGGGTTGGCTGGAAAATGGAACTCAATTTGATTCTTCGATTGATCGAGGAAGTTATTTTGAAACGGTGATTGGTACTGGTCGTGTGATTAAAGGCTGGGATCAAGGCATTATGGGGATGCGTGTCGGTGGAAAGCGCAAATTGATTGTTCCAGCACATCTCGCTTATGGTGAACGTAAGATGGGAAAAATTATTCCTGCCAATTCAAATTTGATTTTTGAAATTGAATTGTTTGATGTAAAAACTCGTGATTAATACATTCGTTGCTCAATAGCATATGTAAAGAGGTTTAACCTATATTTGGTTAAATCTCTTTAAAATCAAAAACTTATAAAAACCAAGCTAAAATTAATAACATTTTGATTTTAAAAGAAATTTCTATTTATCTGCTTTTTACCACAGCCTAAGAAAAATCGATTGATACGCTATAACTTCCTCTATATCTTTAAAGTATAGAGAGCAAAATTTCACTCAAACTAAATTTGAAAAGTAAAAAGAACATATTGTTTTATTTGTGAAAAATCGCTCGTTTAAATGCGCTTGAACATGGTATAGGAGATGAATACGATGTTCAGATCAATAAACCATAAAAATTGAACAAAAAAGTGAAAAATAGGGAGGGAGCTATGAATGACTATTCGGATATCACGGCATCAGATTTATTAAAAGAACTGCATAATTTTTTCTTGATAGATAAATATGATGGTGCGGAAACAGGTTTTTGGGTCAATGACAAAGCCGCTGTAGATAAACATTACTGGCTAGATGGTGCGCGTAAAGTAGAAATACTCAGAGAGCTGAATTCCTCCATTGCACATGCGCCACACAGTTATCGCATTACTTTATTAGATACCGAAAAGGGCGATACGGTATTGCTTAATTACGATGGTATTAGCAAAAAAGTTCAAACCTTCCGCCGTGGTGAGTGGGTGAATCGGCTCTATAAATATTTTTATCATAATGAACGGCATTATTTTGAACAGTTGATGGCTGAACATCCGAATTTTCAGTTAATTGAATATTGATCGAACTTTACGTGATAGTGAAGGCTTAATATAGATCGTTATATTAGGCTTTTTTTTGTGATCATAAAAACTGACTTACTTTTGCATAAATATTATAAAAACAACATTTAAGATTATTTTCAGTTTACACATTTATAAATACAATCCTCACTTTAAGCTGGCATGTTCAAAATAATCTTTATTCTCCTTTAATTGTAAGATTATTCGTGCATGATTCGCCCTCAGCAATCTCCCTCATATTGAGAAAATCTCTCCATGATTCCACGTTTCGTGTCTCCTGCTGCAAAAATGCTTTTAACTGCGCTCATGTCGAGCGTGATGGCTACAACGGTATTGGCAGAAAGCCCTAAAGTCGATGAGACGGCATTAACGATTATTGGCTATCACGAAATTACAGATCATCGTGATGCGCTCATTCCAAGTTATGCTGTCAGTGAACAACAATTCAGCCAACATATTGATTGGTTGAAAAATAATGGCTTCCACTTTATAAATGTCGATCAACTGATTAAAGCGCATCAAGGCAAATATAAATTACCAAGCAAGCCTGTTTTAATCACGGTAGATGATGGATATCAGTCATTTTATCAACATGTATATCCGATTGTTCGCGCGAAGAATATTCCAATTGTACTCGCAGTGGTCGGGTCGTGGTTACAGCCTAAAGCCAATCAAAAAGTAGATTTTGCAGGTGAATCCATCGAGCGAAATAAAATCTTGAGTTGGGGTGAATTGAAGGAAATGCAGCAGAGTGGTTTGGTCGAAATTGCCAGCCATAGCTATCATTTACATCAAGGGATTATTGCCAACCCGCAAGGCAATTTAGAACCTGCTGCGATTAGTCGAATTTATCATCCACATTCTAAAAGCTACGAAAGTGATGCAGATTATCAAGCGCGAATTTATCAAGATTTAAAGAAAAATAACGACCTATTAAAAGAACATGGCATTCGTTCACCACGTGTGATGGTCTGGCCCTATGGTCGTTATAATATGCAGCTGATTCAAACGGCGAAGCAGTTAGGCATGCCAATTACCATTACTTTGGATGATGGGGCAGATCATGCCAAACAGTCGCTGCAAAATATGAGTCGTATTTTAGTTCAAGGTAATATGACTACTAGCGCATTGGCGCAAGAAATTAAAAGCCGTGAATTGAATTTCAATGACAATAATCGTCCGCAAAAAATTATGCATGTCGATTTAGATTATATTTATGACCCTAACCCAGAGCAGCAGGAACGGAATTTAGGCATCTTACTTGATCGAATCAAGGGTATGGGGGTGAATACGGTCTATTTACAAGCCTTTTCTGACCCTGATGCCAATGGTTCAGCCGACATGGTGTATTTCCCAAACCGACATATTCCAATGCGAGCCGATTTATTTAACCGTGTCGCGTGGCAAATTCAAACGCGTACCCAAGTACAGCGTTTATATGCGTGGATGCCTTTACTGGCTTGGGAATTACCAAAAATGGATGTTGCTGCTAAAGATGTGGTCGAAACTGAGCAAGCCAAAGCAGGCGAGCATTTGAATATGGGCTATAAGCGTTTAAGTCCATTTTCACCTGCAGTTCGCAAAGAAATTAAAGAGGTGTATCAAGATTTAGCCAAATCTACACCTTTTGATGGTTTGCTATTTCATGATGATGTGACCTTATCAGACTATGAAGATGCCAGCCCACATGCGATGGCTGCGTATGCAAAGCAAGGCTTACCGACAGACTTCGCAAAAATTCGTGGCAATGAACGTGATTTGCAAAAATGGACGGACTTTAAAACACGCTATTTAGATGATTTTGCGATGGAATTGGCGGCTGAAGTTCGTTTGTATCAACCGTATTTGATGACGGCGCGTAATCTTTATGCACAAGTGGCTTTGCGTCCATACGCTGAAAATTGGTATTCACAATCCTTAGAACAATCACTCAATCGTTATGATTTTACTGCGATTATGGCAATGCCTTATATGGAACAAGCCAGCAATCCAACCCAGTTTTATACCGATATTTTGAATCGTGTGAAACAATATCCAAATGGTTTAAAGAAAACCGTGATGGAGCTGCAAGCAACCAATTGGCGCAATGATCAAAAAGTACCTTCGGAAGAAATGGCAGCAACAATTGAGTCTTTATATCAGCAAGGTGCTTTGCACATTGGCTATTATCCTGATGACCCGATTAAGCAACATCCCGATGTGGCAACACTGCACAAGGCATTTGCACTTAAATCGTCTCAACTTGTTCCATAGTGGAGTGTAAATCATGAGTTTGATTGCTTTGTTATGGTCATTTTCGATTAAATTTGTATTCTATTACCCCTTATTTATGTCCTATTTATGGATGGTCGGGGCAATCATTTTTTATTGGAAAGAGCGACAAGAGCCGCCGTATCAGCAGCCGCCAGCATTGCCACATTATCCAAAAGTTGCGGTATTGATTCCTTGTTTTAATGAAGGAGAAAATGCCGACGAAACCATTAGTCACGCCTTACAATTGGATTATCCAAACTTTGAAGTCATTGCCATTAATGATGGCAGTTCGGACAATACGGGCGAGGTGCTCGACCATTTAGCGACAAAATACGAAAAATTACGTGTGGTGCATTTGGCACAAAACCAAGGAAAGGCGATGGGTTTACAAGCGGGTAGTTTGATGACCGATGCTGAGTTTTTAATTGGGATCGATGGTGATGCACTGCTTGACCCACATGCCGCACAGTGGATGATCCGTCATTTCTTGCAAAATCCAACCGTCGCCGCTGTGACAGGTAATCCACGTATTCGTACACGTTCTACTTTGTTGGGGCGGATTCAAGTTGGAGAATTTTCTTCTATTGTCGGCATGATTAAACGTGCTCAACGCACCTTTGGTCGATTATTTACCGTATCGGGCGTGATTACCGCATTTCGTAAGAGTGCGGTTCATCAAGTGGATTATTGGTCGCCAAACATGTTGACTGAAGACATTGATATCACGTGGAAACTGCAAAGAGCAGGCTGGGATGTCCGTTTTGAACCAAATGCTTTGGTTTGGATTTTAATGCCAGAAACACTGAATGGCTTATGGAAACAGCGTTTACGTTGGGCGATGGGTGGGGCACAAGTGCTCATAAAAAATATTGATGTATTTGCCAAACCCAAACTGAACTTTTTATGGCCGTTGATGTTTGAACTTTGTTTAACCTTAGTTTGGTCATATCTCATGTTGATTATGGCGGTCATTTGGTTGTTACATTTCGTCTTTACAATTCCAAGTTTTGCGATGGTCAGTTCGCCATTTTTACCTTATGGCAGCGGAATTTTATTAGGTGCAACCTGCTTAATTCAGTTTGCTTTAAGCAAATGGATGGATAGTCGTTATGAACCAAACTTAGGGAAAAACTATTATTGGATGATTTGGTATCCTTTTGTGTTTTGGTTGATCACGATAACTGCTACAATCGCCGCCTTTCCAAAGGTGCTACTGCGGAACGATGAAAAACGTGCCCGTTGGATTAGCCCAGATCGTGGAATTCGTTGAATTGAAAAGTTCACTTTGCTGAGTAAAAAGTAATGAAAGCAAATAGTTTGATTATAGATTTACGTCGCCAACTCCCGTGGCAGAGACGTTATTTTTCAATGACAACGACCGCAATGATGTGGGCCGTTTGGCTATTATTGTGGCGACCATTTATTTTGGTTTGGGTATTGGTTGAATTGCAAAAATCGCATCTCGCGCAGCGATTAATGGCAGCATTGAGTCATGGGATTGAGCATGGGGTCATGGCGTTGGTGAGCTGTGCAATCGCCTTATTATTATGGGGTTTTTTACCTTCTAAGCGTGTCCACAAAAAACATGTGATGGAAAAACAACTTTCCGACTATGCACGCTATTTTGAATTACCTGAACAGGAAATTCACACGGGACGTCTTCAAAAAATCACCACCATACATCATGATGAAAACGGTAAAATTATACGCGTAGATTAAATTGTTCATCGCTAATTAAAGATTGAATGCCTTAATTTTAGAATTAGGGCATTTTTTTATTTCTAAATTTCAGACATAAAAAAACCAGCATACGCTGGAATTTTTAGCACCATTTTTCAGAGTTTGAAAAATGGTGCCCGAGGCCAGACTCGAACTGGCACGCTTTGTGGGCGGGGGATTTTAAATCCCCTGTGTCTACCGATTTCACCACTCGGGCATGAGCGCAATGATAGTAGACCCTTTTGCTATTGGCAAGAGGAAAACAGCGTAATTGCTTTCTTTTCAATCAATTCCGATGTCTAGCCGATCCAAGTTTAATTTTAGCAATTGGTTTTCATTATTCTTTCATCAAAACTAATTAGCTTTAAACCTTTATTATTATAAAAGTTAAGGTTGCGAGGACATGACAAGCAAAATTTCACGACGCGAACTCATTCAGAAAAGTTTATTTGGTTTTGGCGCACTCTCTTTATCGGCGGGTTTTACGGGCTGCCAGGATAGTGAGAATGCAGAAACTGCCAACTTAAAAGTCAACTTTGAACATGGTGTCGCCAGCGGGGATCCTTTACAAGATCGCGTGATTTTATGGACACGTTTAAGTCCAAATGACAGTAGTGCACGCTTAGAAGTGATTTGGGAAATTGCCCTAGACCAACAATTCAAACAAATTATAAAAACCAATAAAGTCATTACAACGGCAGCACAAGATTTTACCGTTAAGGTTGATGCGACGGGCTTGCTTCCAAATCAACGTTATTTTTATCGCTTTAGGTTTGGCGATAAAATATCACCAGTCGGGCAAACCAAAACCTTGCCAATCAATCCAACTAAAGTCAGTTTTGCAGTTTGTTCTTGCTCAAACTATCCTGCTGGATATTTCTATGTTTATCGTGAAATGGCAAAACAAAATGTCGATGTGGTGATTCATCTTGGTGACTATATTTATGAGTATGGCGCAGATGGTTATGCCACAGAAGATGCGGTGAGATTGGGGCGTACACTTGCCACTGACAATAATAAAGAAATTATCAAACTAGATGATTATCGCAAACGATATGCCTTGTACCGTAAAGATGCGGATTTACAAGCTGTACATCAACGACATCCATTTATCGTGATTTGGGATGACCATGAATTAGCCAATGATGCATGGAGAAATGGTGCGGAAAATCATCAGGCGACTGAAGGTGCATTTCTAGATCGTAAGCTGGCAGCATTGCAGGCGTATTTTGAATGGATGCCAATCCGTCCAGTCGATGAACAACATACCAAAATTTATCGTCAGTTTGACTTTGGTCAATTGGTGCAATTGACCATGTTGGATACTCGCATTATCGCGCGAGATGCGCAACTGGACTATGCTGATTATATGACTGCTACGGGTTTGGATGCCCTACGCTTCCAAGCCGATTTAACTAATCAAACCCGCACATTAATGGGGATAGAACAACGCAATTGGCTGTTAGGAAAACTACAACAATCGACCGCAAAGTGGAATGTTTTAGGTCAGCAGGTGCTGATGGCCAAGATGATGATTCCAGCGGAACTGTTGCTGTCATTGGCTGAGATTACCGCAGGTAATCCAAGTGCAGAAACGTTAGCAAAAATGAATGCGCAAATTACTGAATTGGTGACTTTGAAGATGCGAATGCAAGGCGGCGATCCAACGCTTACGGCACAAGAAAAAGCACGTATTTTGACGGTTGCACCTTATAACTTAGATGCTTGGGATGGCTATTATTACGAGCGTGAAATTTTGTATGGCACTTTGGCACAGCTCAATAAGAAAGTTGTCGTACTTGCAGGGGATACGCATAACGGCTGGTCATCTGAGTTATATAGTCAAGCTGGCGCATTTGTTGGCGTTGAATTGGCGACCAGTTCGGTATCTTCACCTGGTTTGGAAAAATACCTCAATATTCCACTGGCACAATTGCAACAATTCGAATTTGCCTTTAATACCTTGATTGATGAACTGAATTACTGCAACTTGAATCAACGTGGCTATTTACTGGTTCAATTCGATGAATCACAGGTTCAATCGCAATGGATTTATCTCGATTCGATTAAAAAAGCAGATTATGTTGTGGATAACACTCGCCAATATCAAACAAAACTCGATACCAATTTATTGCCTGTAGTGACAGCGCAACAAGTCGCATAAGTATTTTATTGTTCTGAAAAAGCCAAACTTGAAAGTTTGGCTTTTTATTTGGTGATGCCAAATTTCAGACATAAAAAAACCAGCAAATGCTGGAATTTTTAGCACCATTTTTCAGA
>DAOMAH010000070.1:0-7813 GCA_035426725.1 Acinetobacter sp. | reverse complement strand
GTATAAATCACTCATTTCAAACATAATATTCAAGTTACATTCAAATAAGTTAGATGTATAAAACAATGACGACAGACTCAAATAAATCGATGTGGAAACGGTATGATCAAACTGAATTTATAATTCAACGGTCACTGCAAAGATGCTATCTCAGCATTTGTATTATGAGTTGTGCATTCATCTCGCCAACGCTTTTCGCACAAAATTTGAGTTATAACCAAGCAGAACAATTCGTGGTTGAAAAAAGCTATGGTTCTCAAGCTCAACAAGCCTTGAAACAAGCGTCACAGTTGGAACTGGAAGCGGTTAAACACTTAGGACGACCTCGAATTGATTTAAATGCACGTGCTTATGCCTTTCATAGTGAAACCAGTGTCCCACTCGAATCGAGTAAACGTAGATTAGAAAATTCACTAACCCGTAATTTTGACGACAAACTGTCTGAATGGGAAAATGTGCTGCCGCCCGATGTGATCGATCAAGTGAGTCAGGGTTTTGACCAAACCCTCAACAATGGATTGAATCAAGTTCCGAATAATTTAGATGTAACCGTTGAAGATCAAGACGTACGTTCCTCTATTTCTATGGTAATGCCACTATATATGGGTGGCAAAATTAACAGCGCCAAACAAGTTGCTAGCCTGCAAGCACAACGCTCAAATATTAGTGAAAAACAACAACAAGATGCTCAACGCTTTGAAATGATTCAAGCTTATTTTAATGTGCAATTACAACAACAGTTATTAAATGCGGCACAATTCAATGTAAATTCAATGCAAGAACACTACAACAATGCACTTAAATTGGAAAAACAAGGCTTTATTAATAAAGGTCAACGCATGCAATTTGAAGTTGCTCGGAATAATGCACAACGATCAGATCAAAATATTCATTCAGATTTACAAGCGAGCCAATTCCAATTAAAGAATTTATTACAAACGCAAGAACCACTGATACTGACCACCCCACTATTTATCAACACCACACAAAATCATTCAGTTGAAACTTTACTTAATGGTTATGAGCAAAAATCCAACTTAATTCAGAAATTGCAATTGGATACTCAACTGGCCAATGAAAATGTCAAAGCGCAACAATCGACCAAAAAACCGAGTGTGTTTGCCTTTGGTGAATATGGCTTAGATGCAAAAGAAAATTGGATTGTTGGGGTCATGGCAAAATACAATTTATTTTCAGGACTCGATAATAATAAAAGTATTCATGCCGCAGAATTAAAACGCTATGCAAGCGAATTGATGACCGAGCGTAGCAAGCAAGAAGTAGAAAATATTTTGTACAAATCGTATAGCGAACTGTCCGCTTCACAAGCCAGCCATCTATTACTTAAGCAAAATATTCAAGCTGCTCAAGAAAACTTACGTATTCAACAACTTTCTTTTAAAGAAGGCATGGGAACAGCCAACCAAGTGATTGATGCTCAAAATGCGCTAAGTGCTTTAAAAGCGGAGCTGGCAACTAACTCATATAAATATATTTTGTCATTAGCTACTCTATTGCAAAGCTACGGCGCAATTGATGAATTCAAACTTTACGCCAATCGCTCAGCGACTGACTATATCCGTTAATTGGAGAGAATAATGAGCCAAAATCCATCATCCGATTCAGAACGTGATACAGATCAAGTCGATAATGAAGTCGAACAACAAGAGCCTGAAGTATCAGCAGATACACCAAGCGAAAATGAAACCATCGAAAAACCAAAACCTAAAACTGACAATAAAGCCTCAACTAATGCTGATATTCCAACTGAATCAGCAAAAAGTGGCAAACTCAAAGCTATTGCAACCATAGCTGTCATCTTACTACTTGGCTTGATTGCTTCTGGTTTGTGGAAAGCCTATCAACCACAAACCATTGAATTACAAGGTCGTGTAGAAGCAGAAACTATTCACATCAGTACCAAAGTCCCTAGCCGTATTGAAGAATTTTATGTTTTTGAAGGGCAAACAATTAAAAAAGGACAAGCCTTGGTTCGCTTTGTCAGTCCTGAACTCGAAGCAAAAAAAGAACAGGCGCAAGCGGCATTACAAAGTGCTTTGGCTTTTCAATCCACCGTGAATCGTGGTGCTCAACAAGAAAATATTGAGACCTTATATGCCAATTGGCAAGCGATGAAAACACAGGCAGATTTAGCCGCAACCACCTATAAACGTGGCGAAACACTATATCAACAAGGGGTGATTTCTCGGCAACGACGTGACGAGATGTTAGCTGCTAAAACCTCAGGGAGAGAAACAGCTGAAGCCTCTTATCAACAATACGCACGTGCTAGCCGAGGCAGTACCGAACAGCAAAAATCAACCGCCGATGCACAAGTAGCAATGGCGCAAGCTGCGTTAAAAGAAGCCAATGCGCTTACAGCAGAAACTGAACTGTACTCCCCTATTGAAGGAACCGTGTCTAAAACCTATGGCAAAGCAACTGAACTTGTTGCAATGGGTGTTCCCGTGGTCAGCATTTTGGAAGATCATGATTTGTGGGTGAGCTTAAATATCCGTGAAGATTTATATGGTTCAGTTTATAAAACTAAAACGATTCAAGGTTTTATCCCAGCACTTAATCGTCAGACGACCTTTAAAATAAAAAGTATCGACGCCGAAGGTGATTTCGCTACCATTAAAACCACACGCCAAACGGGCGGTTATGACATTCGAAGCTTCAAGTTTCATTTAGAACCAGAACAATATCTTCCTGATTTGAAAGTCGGCATGAGCGTCCTTTTCAAAATTGAACAGGAAAAATAACCTATGTTTGCGGTCATGCTTCGGGAGTGGCGCTATTTACAACAGCATAAAGCCGATTTCTTTATGGCGGTGATCGCGCCATTATTGGTGATTCTTTTTTTTGGCAGCATGTTTTCTGCGGGTAAGGCAGATCACCTCCCTATCGTCGTGATTGACCAAGATCAAAGTGAACTGAGCCAAAAAGTCATTCACGCACTCAGTCTCAATCCCACGCTAAAAGTTAAAACGATTACTAGCAGTCAAGATGAAGCCGAAGCGCTCATCAATAAAACGGACGCATGGGGATTTGTATTTATTCCTGAGGGTGCAGAACAGCGACTGGTCAAAGTCCAAGATGCACAAATTAGCATTGCCTATAATCAATCTTTTTTTAGTATCGGCAACACCATTTCCACAGCGATGTTAAAAAGCACCATACATGGCATGGCGGATTATATGGGGAACAGTTATCTTGCAAATAACATTCCCTCTGTTGATATGCCAACGCCACATATCAAAATTTCAACCTTGTACAACCCGAACATGAGCTATGAGTTATTTCTTGAACCGTTCATGGTGCCTGCCGTTTTGCATTTACTACTATGCTGCTGTGTAGCGTTTGCAATTGGGCAAGAGTTTAAACGAAAGACCTTTGCACATTGGGTCAATCCAAAGCAAATTGTGTCGAGTTTACTTGGCAAAATATTGCTCTACGTTTTAATTTTCTGCGCATGGACGTGGTGTTGGATGTTTTGGCTAGCACATATTCGTGGTTATTTTATTGCAGGTTCACTTAGTTTGATTTTAGCTGCACAATTTTTGCTTTATTTTTCTTATGCGGTAATCAGTAGTACAGTCGTCTTAGCCACCAAAAATTTACCCAAAACATTTGGCTTTATTGCACTGTACGGTGGATCATCCCCTAGCTTTTCAGGCATTACCCTTCCCTTGAATAATGCCCCTGCATTTACCCAATTTTGGTCAATGATTATTCCCTACACGCCCTATGCCAAATTACAAACTGAACAATGGGTGATTGGCAGTGATCTTTATATTTCACTACTTCCTTTTGGCATATTAGTTATTTTTTCAGGACTGTATTTTGCTCTAAGTGTTCGGCTGTTAAAGAAAAATGCTTTGGAGTTGTGCCAATGAAAACATTTTTCTTTTATTACATTCAGACCTTTAAAAATATTGTCGCCAATAGTTCAGTATTCACCACGCTAATTGCAGCAACTTTACTCTATAGCTTTTTCTATCCAGCTGCCTATCAAGCCCAATCTGCGGACAGTATCCCAATTGTGATTGTGGATGAAGAACAAAGTATTTTAACTTCCAAAATTATCAGCCAGGCATCGAATAGCCCACATATTCATATCACAACAGTGACGGATAACTTTCTAGAAGCTCAACAATTGGTCAAAAATCAAAAAGCTGAAGGGATTTTATTATTACCAGACAATTTAACCCAAACTTTGCGACACGGTGAAATGGGAGGAATTGGGCTTTATCTCAGCACTGCCTATTTCATCCGAACCAAAGAAGTTGGCATAGGTTTAGCCAGTTCAATTGAATATACAGTACAAGAGCATTTAGAAAAGTTTGGAGAAAGGACTGCATTTCATCCTGAAATTTCGATTCATCAAATTCCTTTATTTAATAGTATGTCCGGCTATGGCAGTTATATTTTTCCTGCCGTAGCAAGTTTGATTGTGCATCAAACCATTTTGCTAGGTTTGGCGATGCTGATTGCAAGTTATCGTGAAAATGGTTGGAATTCAAAACCTGTAGAATTTTGGGCAATATTTACCGCAATTCTGACCATTGGCTGCTTAGCCTGTTTATATTTATTTGGTTTTACCTTTTGGCTCTATGAATATCCACATGGCGGAAATTTTTGGGGCATGCTCCTAGCTGTACCGATTTATATCAGTTGTGTGGTTGGACTGGCGATGTTGTTTGGTTCACTGGTCGATATGCCTGAACGTGTTGGGCATTTGATCGTGGTAACATCTGTACCACTATTTTTACTCTCAGGAACGGCTTGGCCACATGCGGCGATGCCTGAATGGATGCAATGGTTCGCTTGGTCACTCCCCTCAACGCATGGCGTACAAATGTTTGTACAACTGAATCAGATGGGTGTACCAACCACTATTATTGTTCCGAAACTGATTTATTTAGCAACACTTGGCTCGGTTTTATTAGCACTTTCCTATTATCGTTTAGTGATATTAAAACCAATAAAAAAGGAAGCTGATTAGCTTCCTTTTTTATGATCAAAATAACTTATTCTTCAGTCGCATCATCTTTAGGTTCAGATGAAACTTCTTCAGAAGTGATCGCTTCAACCACAGTATTTTCCACTACATCAATACCTTCCAATTCTTCGTCTTCAACCGCGTCAACAGAAACAACACCTACAAGCAACTCGTCATTACTTAAACGAATTAAACGAACACCTTGTGCATTACGACCTGTTTGAGCCACTTCAGAAGCACGAGTACGGACTAAAGTACCACCATCAGAAATTAACATCAGTTCTTTTGATGCATCAATTGAAACCGCACCAATCAACTCACCATTACGCTCAGAAGTTTTCAGTGCAATGACACCTTTACCACCACGTTTTTTGGTCGGGAAATCATCCACTGGTGTACGTTTACCGTAACCATGTTCAGATGCACAAAGCACTTCGCCAGTTTCAGGAACAACCACTAGAGACACAATGCGACTAATCACGACTGAATCTGAATTATCTTCATCTTCAACGTCTACATCATTTTCTTCATTTTCTTCAACTTGCGATGCACCAATAGTCACACGCATACCGCGCACGCCTTTGGCAGAACGACCCATCGAGCGAACGTCTGTTTCAGCAAATCGAATCGCTTTACCTTCATTCGAGAACAACATAATCTGCTGTTCACCGTCGGTAATTGCAACACCAATCAGCCTGTCATCACCATTTAACTCAAGTGCACGTAAACCATTTGAACGAACATTACTAAATTGTTCTAATTCAACACGTTTGATCGTGCCGTACTCGGTTGCCATAAATACGTAGAAGTTTTTACGAACCGCTTCAGCTTGCTGCGCAAAATCATTGATGATGTCATCATCTAAATCTGTGCCAGATAACTCAATACCCAATTGTTTCAATTGAATACGTAAAGCATCCGATAAATCATTCGCGCCATCTTCAAGTTCTGCTAATGCCGCTTCTAATTCAACAAAATGAGCATTAATAATTTCATTTTCTTGAAGTTTAGCTTTATTGGCTTTCACAAATGCTTGGAAATCGACTAAACGATCTTTAAATTTCTTCGGTGCATCAATCACAGGCAAAATTGCAGTAATCGTTTCATTCGCATCGAGTGGTAACAAGTTCACCATTGGGCGACCTTTTGCTCCACGTGATGCTTGTGGCACGTCATATACTTTCAAGCGATATACTTTACCGACATTGGTAAAGCATAAAACAGTCGCGTGGTTTGATGTCACAATCAAATGTTGAATGTAATCATCTTCTTTCATCGAAGTCGCAGATTTACCACGACCACCACGACGCTGTGCAGCATAGTCAGACAATGGCTGAGTTTTCGCATAACCAGTTTTCGAAACCGTCAGAACCATCTGTTCTTCAGGAATTAAATCTTCACGCGAGAAATCAATACGTGATTCAATAATGTCTGTACGGCGACCATCACCATATTGCTGCAAAATCAACGCGAGTTCTTCACGAATCACATTCATTAATAAATTAAAATCATTTAGAATTGCTGTTAATTCAGCAATTTGACCTAAGATTTCAGTATATTCTGCGTGTAATTTGTCTTGTTCTAAACCAGTTAAGCGATGCAAACGTAATTCTAAAATCGCTGCCACTTGCGTTGGAGAAAGACGGTAAATCTCACCTGCCAAGCCAAAGGGACGAGTTTTATCTTCACCTTCAATTTCATCTGGACGAACTGAAATTGCACCTGCTTTTTCAAGCAAGGCAACCACACCACCTGCTGCCCATTCTCCTGCTTGTAAACGCTCACGCGCTTCGGCTGGATTGGCAGAGGTTTTAATGGTTTCAATAATTCGGTCTATATTGGCTAGCGCAACGGTTAAGCCTTCTAAGATATGTCCACGTTCACGTGCTTTACGTAGCTCGAACATGGTACGGCGTGTCACCACTTCTTGGCGATGACGAATAAATGCCGCAACAATATCTTTTAGATTCATTAACTTTGGTTGCCCATTGTCTAGACAAACCATGTTGATACTGAACGAATTTTGCAGTTGCGTATGCATGAATAAATTATTCACTGCAACTTCGGCATTCTCACCACGCTTCAAGTCGATGGCAATACGCATACCGTCTTTATCCGACTCATCACGAAGTTCAGAAATACCTTCTAATTTCTTTTCTTTGACTAACTCTGCAATACGCTCAATGGTTCTTGCTTTGTTGACTTGATACGGAATTTCGGTAAAGACAATCGTGGTACGACCTGTTTTTTGATCTTCCTCGAAGTGATATTTACCCCGAATATGCAAACGACCTTTACCTGTACGGTACGCATCAACAATGCCCGATTTACCGTAAATAATACCGCCAGTAGGAAAATCTGGGCCTGTAATATGTTCCATTAAACCTTCAATGGAAATATTTGGATTATTTGCATACGCCAAACACGCATTCACCACTTCTGTGAGGTTGTGTGGCGCCATATTGGTCGCCATACCCACCGCAATACCCGTCGTACCATTAATCAACAGATTTGGAATACGCGTTGGCATAACTTGAGGAATACGCTCAGAACCGTCGTAGTTATCTTCCCAATCTACGGTATCTTTTTCTAAATCCGCCAAAATTTCATGGGTCAATTTTTGCATACGGACTTCGGTATAACGCATCGCTGCTGCGCTATCGCCATCGACCGAACCAAAGTTACCCTGACCATCGACCAACATGTAACGTAAGCTGAAATTCTGCGCCATACGAACAATTGTTTCGTATACGGCACTGTCACCATGCGGGTGATATTTACCGATCACGTCACCGACGACACGGGCAG
>DAOMAH010000069.1:0-7884 GCA_035426725.1 Acinetobacter sp. | reverse complement strand
ATCGCCCTTTCACGGCGGTAACCGGGGTTCGAATCCCCGTAGGGACGCCAAATTCTAAAAAGCCACTGATTGATCAGTGGCTTTTTTATTTTTGGAAATTGAACCGTCTTTTTTAACTTAAAATGAGATAGACAGTATTTCGACTGAATATATATCTAAGAAGTTTTTTGTTCATTTTAAACAATAAATGCATCTGACACTAAATTTAATCCGAATGGATATAAATCAGATTAAGGTGATTAATTTCCCATGAACATTATGCACATGGGAAAATATAAAAAGTACTTTTTTGTCTTATTTATATCTAAACAAAACAGGTGCAAAGTCTTTCCGCATTTGCTTGGCTGTCGGTATGTACGGATATGTCGCCACCATAAAACGCCCTTTGACTTCTAAACTTTTCAGTTTATTGGGTTCAATTCGTATAAATACGATTTCTTCTGGTTCTCGCCTTATATTATCAACATCACAAATAAAAACAGTTTCATGCTTTTTAAGGACTTTAAATTCTGAAAATCCTTTTCTCACTGAATGAAAAAGTGATAACTCACTCGGTTTTGGCTTTGATACTCTTTCCAGTCTTCTTTCACGTGTCGTTTTTGGCTTATTTTCCTGTGTCCATCGAATGACCAAAAATACAGCAATTAAAACCAAAATGATGATTAAAAAGTTACCCACAATTACCTCTAATCAGTTTCTAGCTCTTAAACGCATTTCTTGAATACGTTGCGCATCTTCATTGACTGCTTCGCTTGAAATGAGCCCTTTATAAACAAAAATTGGTAAACCATCTTCTACATCTGTCGTTCTAAAAGCTTGTATCCCATCTCTATATTCAAAAATAGCTACCGGGAATTTATCAACATCAACGAGGAAAAATCTTCGGTTTTTAACAATGATTTCATATCCACTGATTTCATTAATTAATAAGCGCATAAATTTGCCTTCATTAGTTGTAAGTAAATTCAATTCTCGAATTCTGTCCGCATCCGTTCTGTACATCACTTTTAACGCTTGACGTTGGTTAAATGAATAAATTGGTGTATGTGAAAATTTAGTTCGTTCACGTTCTATTGGTTTTGGCAATGATTTACGACCAACCCAAAAGCCCGCCAAAAATATAATCAAAATAAAAATTAAGTTTCCCAAGGTCCCTCCTAATTAGTGTTTATTCAACATTTGAGCAAAATCCTTACGCATTTCCTGCTTTGTTGGTACGTGCGGATACCGTGCAATTAAATGTTTACCATCTGAACTTATCCTTACCGATTTTGATTCAGATACTAACCGTATAAAAACAAGCTCTCTTGGTTCACCCCGTAACTTAGCGATCTCACAAATTAAAACTTTGTCATGCCGTTTAAAAACAGTGTATTCGCTGAACTCACTCCTTGCCCTATCGAACAACAAATTTAAATCAGAGATTTTTACGTTTTTGTCTCTTTTGAATTTTGGTTCTTCAGGCTTCTGTGTCCACCAAGTTACTAATGACAGGATTGCTAAAACAGCTAAGACAATAAGTATATTTTCTATTAACAAATTTATATCCCCTATTTCATTAGGATCATTCTAATGAATCAATCTTTTAGATTCAAAATTAAACTTTAATTTATTCATACTTTTTCGATTAAGTGGAGAAAATAATTTCTTAACTTATTTTCTCTCAAACAGCAGTAATCAAAGTAGACTTTTCGTCAGGATAAAAAATTTAAAAACCACTGCCTTACTGAGACGATGGCTTTTTTATTTTTGGAAATTGAACCATCTTTTACCTTAAAATGAGATAGACACTATTTCGACTGAATATAAATCTAAGAAGTTTTTTGTTCATTTGTCTCAATTTCAACAATAAATGCATCCGACACTAAATTTGTTTTAGGTAAAGGAGTTGTTTCAATTATTGGCAATTCTACTTCTTGATGTTGAATTACAGTATTTACTATAGTTGGAATTTTTATAGCTGTAATTCCAAAATCCTTTTTCACTTGCTCAAGGTCAGGCGTGCGTTTGTACCGAATTACTTTATAACCTGCTTCCGTAATTAAAGCATCTCTAGCAGCATCTTGGTTTTCCTTGCCTTTATGCGAGGAATCATCAAGTTCAATAATCGCAATAACATTAAAACTTTTATCTACTACGACGAAATCTGCAACCTTTCGGTTAAATAGACTTCTAGTTGCATAGCCATTGCCTGTCATAAATGCACTAAATGCAACCTGTGCTAAAACAAAATGCTCTGGTAAAGCTTCTCTTAATTTTAAAAAAGTTGGTTGTTCATTCATTGTTAATATACGCTTCCCCTTAATTGGGCCTCGCTCACCCTTCTTTTTGTATTTTCCTTTCTCATTTCCTAGAAATAATCCAACGATTGCAGCAATAACAATAAAAACAATTATCCACGCCATAAGTATTTCCCCTTAATCATTAATAATATTGTGAGTAGTCAAAAAAATAATTCAAAATTCAATTCTTAATAATACATTCACATGATATTAAATGCGCATAAAAAAGAGCTCCAAAGAGCCCTTAAAATAGTATGAAACAGCTATGCAGATTTACGTGAGTTCACTCGACCTTTGACCACAGCTTTGATATTACCTTTGGCATAATTTAAAAAAACCAATAAAGGCGATAATTTTGGATTCGGCTGTTTACCTTGACCAATGGTTTTAAACTGCGCCGCATACCAAATAATCTCCATGATTGCCATTTTATCAACAAAAGGAATGCCTGTTTTGATTTGGTTTACCGCATAACGCACATCATTACCCGCAATTAAACGATCGGTTAAGTCTGTTTCAACTGCAAATGGACGTGCGATACCTATGAAATCACATGCGCCGCTCGCCAATGCCGCATTCATACCTGCAACAGTACGGAAACCACCCGTGACCATCAATTTGCATGAGACATGCTGGCGAATCTTTTCTGCAAAATCTAAGAAGTATGCTTCACGCGCAATGGTACTTGCTTTACGAGATTCTGCTTTTGCCCCTGCCATTGCTGGCGCTTCATAAGAACCACCTGAAATTTCAATTAAATCGATTCCTGCTGTATCAATGGCTTTAAAGACAGTCATTACATCTTCTTCTGTAATACCGCCACGTTGGAAATCTGCAGAATTTAATTTTACAGAAATAATGAAATTTTCAGAGGTTGCGGCACGAACGGCCTTATAAATTTCAACCAAGAAACGCATGCGATTTTCAATTGAACCACCCCATTGATCGGTACGTTTATTGGTCAGTGGTGATAAAAACTGACTAATCAAATAACCATGCGCACCGTGCAGTTGTACACCTTCAAAACCCGCCTTTTCACAAATCGCGGCAGCTGTGGCAAAACGTTGGATAATATCTAAAATTTCATCATGACGAAGCTCACGTGGCGTTCCAAACATGGTCGCAAGCATTGGGCTAAATGGCACTGCTGATGGCGAAACTGTTTCTTTATTCAGACCTTTAGGGCATTGACGACCTGGGTGTGACAATTGCACAAGCTGCACCATGCCATGTTTTTTACCCACCGCAGCCCATTGTTGTAGTTTCGCTAAATCACGTTCGGTTTCAATTGCAACCACACCAGGTTCATTCTTCGCAGCAATATTCACCATTACATTGCCTGTGATCGCACAACCCAAACCACCTTTTGCCCAAGCATCATATAAGCCCAAATGTAATTCATTCGGCTGTCCTGCATGGTTCGCAAGTGCTTCACTCATCGCACCTTTGATAATTCGGTTTTTAAACGTGGTATTGCGAATTTTAATACTATCTGCGATCTGACTCATGGTGATCCTCTGTTCTATAATTAGAGTAATTACTCAAATTTAATCTGAATATATCGGCTGCCAAGCCAATTTTATCAAAAATTGACAATACCATATGTCAACTTAATTTCAATATTTAATATTCACTCACGTCAATTAAACGCCGTGTATATTCATTTTCAGGCTGCTGAAATAAAAGTTCAGTTATTTGATATTCCAAGATTTTTGCTTGATGCAATACCATAACATTTTGACAGATCGACTGAATGACTTTTAAGTCATGACTAATGAAGATATAGCTGATTTGTTCTTGTTTTTGTAAACGGCGCAATAATTGGATGATCGCAAGTTGTGTACTTCGATCTAAGGATGACGTCGGTTCATCTAAAATGATCAGTTTAGGCTGTAAAATTAAAGCCCTCGCCAAAGCAACACGCTGCCGTTGCCCCCCTGACAATTGATGTGGATATTGATTCTTAAAATCAATTGAAAGTTCAACTTTCGCCATTACAGTTTCAACTTTTGTTTGAATTTCTATTTTTGAAAGTTTTTTTAAGCTTAGTCCTTCCGCAATAATTTGTTCAACGGTCATTCTCGGATTCAAACTACTTAACGGGTCTTGGAAAACAATTTGAATATCGCGCCTTAAAGCCCGCATTTGTTTTTGATTCAGTTGATTTAAATTTTGATTGAGAAAATTAATCTCTCCGTCGCTTGGAATCAAGCGTGTAATTGCCAATGCTAAGGAAGATTTTCCCGAGCCACTTTCACCCACAATACCTAAAGATTCACCTTGCATGAGAGCAAAACTAATATTTTCTGCGGCAATGTGATAGGACTGAATTTGGTTAAATAAACCTCGCTTCACAGGATATTTAACGCTGACATTTTTCAGGGCTAATATCGTTTCAGCGGGTTGTAATGGTAGTGCCTCGCCAAAATCATGCTTCAATAGATTTTGCGTATACGCAACTTGCGGATGGGTAAATATTTCAGCAACGGCTCCTTGCTCTTCAACCTTTCCTTGATTTAAAACAATCACATGATCTGCATATTTTTTGACTAAATTCAGGTCATGGCTAATCAATAAAATTGCCAAATTGCGTTGCTGCTGTAATTGTTGAAGTAGCTCTAAAATTTGTGCTTGTAAGATGACATCTAAAGCTGTGGTGGGTTCATCGGCGATTAAAATATCTGGTTCTAATGCTAACGCCATTGCAATCATGGCACGCTGTCTTTGCCCACCTGAAAGCTCGTGCGGATATTTTTGTAGAATATGTGCTGCTTCATTCAAACCAACTTCGTGCAAGATTTGCAGCGTTTGTAGCGTTATTTCTTTTTTGGGACACCCGTTCAATCGAAGACTTTCAGCAATTATTTTTTCCACTGAATGCAAAGGATTTAATGCAGACATTGGCTCTTGAAAAATCATAGCAATTCTTTTGCCACGAATTTGCTGTAATTTAGGCTGCGTCAGGCTCAGCAAATTATTATTTTCGAATAAAGCTTCACCTTCGATTCGTAGTGAATCTGGCAGCAAACCTAACAATGCTAAGGCACTGATAGTTTTACCCGAACCACTTTCACCCACCAGCGCGACCGTCTGAGCCGTATATAAATCGAAGCTCAACCCATCTACAAGTTTTTGTCCAGATGTGTTGCGAATGCTTAACTGTCGAACACTTAAAATTGATGTGCTCGGTGCAAAATCATCTTCTTGGGTCGAATGCTTCACGCGCTGCCTCCCCAATATAAAGTAGTAATGACAACACCAAAGCCAAACTGAAAAAACCAGATAATACCAACCACGGTGCATCCAAATTATTTTTACCTTGTAACAATAATTCTCCCAATGAAGCAGCATTCGGTGGCAATCCATAACCTAAAAAATCTAAGGCGGTTAAGGCAATAATATTTGCCGTGAGCATAAATGGAATCTGCGATAAACTCGAACTCAAAGCATTCGGTAAAATGTGCCTAAAAATGATTGCTCTGTCCTTTACCCCAAGGGCTTGGGCGGCACGGACATAATCGAAATTTCGTGCTCGCAAAAATTCTGCACGTACTAAACCGACCAATTCTGTCCAGCCAAATAACAACATAATCAAAAATAGCCACAACACACTTGGGCTGAACATGCTGACCAAAATCATGACTATAAATAGCATGGGCAAACCGCCCCATATTTCTAATATGCGTTGTCCAATCAAATCGATCCAGCCACCGTAATAGCCTTGAATTGCACCGACGACAATCCCCAGCACGGCAGAACACAGCGTTAAAGCTAAACCAAATAATAATGAAATACGTAAACCATAAAGAATACGCGCCAACACATCTCGCCCTTGATCATCTGTACCCAACCAATTTTGTCCAGTAGGTTTAGAAGGCACAGGCACAGCAAGCGACAAATTCGGAGTTTGATATGAAAAATTAATAACAGGTGAAATCATCCAGCCATTACTTTGAATCAGTTGTTGAACCACAGGGTCTTGATAATCTGTAGTGGTTTCAAATGTGCCACCAAAGGTTGTTTCAGGATAATCACGAACAATGGGGAAATAAAAAGCATGTTGATAACGCACCAATAGCGGTCGATCATTGGCAATCCATTCCGCCATTAACGACAACATGAAAATAACCAAAAATAAAATAAGACAATAAAACCCAAGTTTGTTCTGCTTGAAACGATAGAAACGTTCACGTACAAGCGGCGAAATCATTTTCCACCTCTTGCTTGAAAATCAATGCGTGGATCAATCCATTGATATAGAAGATCGCCGATTAAACGCAAGATCAACCCAAACAATGTAAAGATAAATAAAGTGCCAAAAATGACAGGATAGTCGCGTTGGCTAATCGCCTCAAAACCGAGTAATCCAATGCCATCCAAGTTAAATATAATTTCGATAAATAAATTGCCGACAAAGAAAATTCCAATCACGGCTTCAGGCAATGCCGCGACCACAATCAAAATCGCATTGCGAAATACATGTCCGTAAAGCACCTGAAAATCGGTTAATCCTTTGGACTTTGCTGTTAACACATAAGGCTTACTCAACTCATCGACAAATGAATATTTGGTCAAATAGGTTAAGGTGGCGAAACCGCCCAATACCATGCTTAATATCGGCAAACACATGTGCCAAAGATAATCTTTAACTTGCGAGAAAAAGCTTAATTCAGCAAAATTTTCAGAGACCAAACCTTGCAAGGGAAACCATTGCCAATAACTACCGCCTGTAAAAAATACAATCAATACGATGGCGAATACAAATGAGGGAATGGCGTAACACACCGCCAAAAACAAGGAAGTCGATTGATCAAATAGCAATCCATTTTTTTTAGCTTTTTTAATACCCAATGGAATGGCGATGAGATAAATTAAAAAGGTACTCCATAACCCAAGCGAAATCGTCACAGGCAATTTTTCCCACAACAATTGAGTGACTGCCTTGTCTTTGAAAAAACTGGTACCAAAATCGAGAGTCATATAGCCTTTTAGCATCAACCAAAACCGTAGATATGCGGGTTGATCAAAGCCGTATTGGGCTTTAATTTTTTCAATCATTTCAGGACTTAAACCGCGTGCACCTTGATACTGCGATAGGGTGTTTAAACTACTGCGATCATTCGTGCCAAAACCAATCCCTTGCGTTTTTTGAATGTTCTGAATGGCTTGTTCGACTGGCCCACCCGGCGCAATTTGCACAATCATAAAATTGATCAATAAAATGAAAAACAATGTCGGAATCATCAATATCATTCTTTTCAGAACATAGTTCGACATCTAAAAATATCCTTAATTATTATTCATGTGAGTGTTGTAAATACGCATCCACTTTTTTTGCTTTTTGGGCATCAACCCACCAATATTCCCAACCGACTGAAAGTTTTGGTTTAACCTGCGGTTGTTGGTACATATTCCAATACGCAAACCATCGTTCAGGCTTGCCATAAGTAAGAATTTGATAATAACCTGCACGTAATAAGCGGTCGAGCACCCGTGTATACAACACCACATCTTCTCGACTTTTAGCTGTCACCAGCTTCTCAAGAGTACGATCAATTGCAGGGTTTTTAATGCCTGAATAATTATAATTTCCCGCTTCATC
>DAOMAH010000068.1:0-7947 GCA_035426725.1 Acinetobacter sp. | reverse complement strand
CATAACTTTCAGCTAATTTAGTCGCAATATACGGCGCAAATGATGCCCCGAAAATTCCTGCCAAATTAAAGGTGAGTGCAGAGCCTGTATAACGGACAGAGGTCGGGAAAATTTCAGAAAGTACCGTACCAATTGGCCCATAGGTTAAGCCCATAATGGATAAACCTAAACACAAAAATAGGAAGACTAAAACAGGATTGTCTGAGCCGAGTAGCGGTGCGAAACACAAACCAAATAAGGCTGATAGTACACAAACTGCAATCGATGTAGTTTTACGTCCGAATTTTTCTGCCAAAATCGCAGAAACTGGAATAAAGGCAGCAAAACATAAAGTGGCAATCAGTTGTAACTGAAGAAAAGCACCGCGTTCATAGTCGAGTTTGGTCGTTCCCCAATTGAGGGCAAATACGGTGGTCAGATAGAACACAACAAAGGTACAAATTGCGGCAATCGTACCCAAAATCAACATCGGGAAATGTTTTGTGAACACCACCTTAACTGGGATATTGACTTCTTTTTGCTTATCTAAAACTTTCTGGAAGGCAGGGGTTTCATGCAGTTTTAGGCGAATATATAAACCCATTAAAACTAAGATGGCACTAGAAACAAATGGAATGCGCCATCCCCAAGCCATAAAGTCTTGTTCAGTCATAAACGCATTTAATAACAGAAAAGAGCCTGTTGCTAGAATGAAACCAATCGGCGCACCGAGTTGCGGGAACATGCCGTACCAAGCACGTTTGCCTTCGGGTGCATTTTCGGTTGCAAGTAGCACGGCGCCACTCCATTCACCACCTAAGCCCAAACCTTGACCTAACCGACACAGCGCGAGCAATAAAGGTGCAACCACGCCAATTTGTGCGTAAGTGGGAAGTAAGCCGATACACACGGTGGAAATACCCATTGTCAGTAGTGCAGCAACCAAGGTTGCTTTACGTCCAATCCGATCACCTAAATGTCCAAAGATAGCTGCGCCAATCGGTCGAGCAATAAATGCAATGGCGAATGTGGCTAAGGATTTTAAAACGGCCGCACTGTCACTACTCTCGGGAAAGAACAAATGCGGAAAAATTAAAACAGCGGCAGTTGCATAGATATAAAAGTCAAAAAACTCAATGGTTGTTCCGACCAAACTGGCAAATAAAACGCGTACTTTTGAATTGCTTGCCACTTCAGGGGTGACGGTTGTAGAGTTCGATGACATAGATGTCCTTGTTTAAAACGGCTTAAAATCTTTCTTGTAAATACTGAGTTTAGGCAAGTAAATATTTATTCGATTTAGATGTTAAATCACATAAAAATAGATTGCTAAAAAATGTAAACCTGCGCCCAATAGCACAAATACGTGCCAAATTGCGTGGGTATATCTTACCTTTTTTAAAGCATAAAACAATGTGCCGACCGTATAAGCGAGTCCACCTGCAATCAAAAGCCACAACGCATTTGCAGGTAGATACTGTTGCATATCGTCCATCACTAAAACCGCTAACCACCCCATCAACAAATAAGCAGCCAATGACACTTTTTGGAAACGATGAATAAAGACCAGTTTAAACAACGTTCCAATGAGTGCAATCACCCATAACGCAATCAATAAATAATGTGCTTTGGTGGTCGGGAGCGCGATACTCAAAAAAGGCGTGTAAGTGCCTGCAATCAAATAATAAATCGCCGTATGATCTAATTTTTTATACCAATAGCGTTTACGTTCATCTTGCGCAAAGTGATATAGCATCGAGCTACTCAGTAATAACACCAAACTCAATCCATATAGCCATAAACTGAGCCATTGACCTAAAGGTAAATGTTGTCCCTTTATAATCATCAAAATAGTTGCAATAAAAGCCAATACTGCACCGACACCGTGACTATAGGCATTTATTTTTTCTTCTATTGGATCATAATCTAGGAAATTATTTGCTCTCATCAAGGGTTCATCTATATAAAAATACAACTGTATAATAATGTGATTTCCCTTTTAAAGTAAGACGCTTTAAAATTTAGCTTCAATCACTGTGGTTTTTATTATGTTTGCACCCAATTTTAGCTTTGATCAAGAACATCAGTTTTTTATGGATGTGCAGCAATCTATTGAAAATAAAAGCTTTGAACGTTTGATTTTGAGTCAATATCAAGGGGAATTGGCACAACTAGAAAAAATGACCTTTCGGATCATTGAGTTGCAGGGGCAGGCGAGTTTGAGCTGTCTGTATCATTACAGCACGCAAGACGTGACAAAAAATTATACGATTCCTGAAGGTTTGGAAAAAATTGCAGAAATGATGAGCGATTGCAAACAAGCCAATTTGTTTAGCTTGCATCAAGATACACAACTCAAGAAAAATAAAAAGAAAGCAATGCTGAATACGCAAAAGAAACAATCTTCACAGACTCAAGTTGAGCAACAGCAGCATAATCGTGAAAAGCAGCGTTTTGTGCAGCAGCACAGTCCATTTCTTAAGCATTTAGGCATTGCCGATGAAAAAGGTCAAATCATTCCAAGCATGGCGCGCAAGTGGAAGCAGATTAATAAATTTATCGAAATATTTTCAAATGCTTATGCGCAAATTGATAGCTCTCAACAATCGCTGAATATCGTCGATTTCGGTTCAGGCAAAGGCTATTTAACCTTTGCTTTATATGATTATTTATTGCAACAGCAAAAAACACCATTCATTACAGGTGTGGAGCTGCGTTCCAACTTAGTTGAGTTCTGTCAAAACGTTGCCGATGACGTTGGTTTTAATCATCTCGATTTTTTTGAAGGTGACGTGCGTAGCTATTCGCCTGAAAAACTCGATGTGATGATTGCCTTGCATGCTTGTGATATTGCCACGGATTTTGCCATTCATACGGGTATCCGCTTGAATGCTTCAATGATTATGTGCGCGCCGTGTTGCCATAAAGAATTACGTCTGCAGTTGCAAAGTCCTGAGGTATTACAGCCGATGCTTCAGTTCGGGATTCATGCAGGGCAGCAGGCAGAGATGCTCACGGATACGCTACGTGCATTGCTGCTCAAAGCTTATGGCTATGAAACCAACGTCTTTGAATTTGTGGCTTTGGAACATACCAGTAAAAATAAAATGATTTTGGCGACTAAGCGAAAAAATGTGGAACAACCTGATCCGCAAATTATGCAACAAATTCAAGATTTAAAAACCATGTATGGAATCCAAAAACACAGTTTAGAACTGTTGCTACGAGATCAATTACCGCAAGAAAATTTAGGCTGTAAATGCTAATAAAGTAGATTAAGCATTGAATAAAAATAGCCCTATCAAAATGAAAGGGCTATTTTTTTATTAGGCTTGCTAAGAAATTAATGACTGTGATTTGACATCGAGGCAGCCGATTCTTTCATCGCAGCATGTTCTTCAGCGGTCATTTCAGGCATTTCTGTTGATTGCTGTTCCATATTTTGCTGCGCTACATTTCGTTTTTGACTCGGCATGTAATCTGGCTCATTCGATACCGCCAAATATAGAACCCCTACAAAAATCGAGCATAAAACGACGGTAATCACCACCGCTTTCCAGCCCCATGGCGATGTTGTAGGATTGAGTTTCTCAGACATCAGGAATTCCTTAACAGACAAAAATAAAGCTTAATTGGCATCATTTATAGCATAAATCCTTATGTTGAAATGAGAGAGTTTTTGATCATTGTTATAAATAAAACCAATAAAAAAGCATCCATATAATTTTTAAAATTTATATGGATGCTTGAGTTTTAGTGTATCGCAAATACAACTATTGAATGATTTGGCTTTGTGCCGCTTTATCTTTCAATAATTGTGGTGGATTAAAGCGTTCACCATATTGTGCTGCAAGCCGTTCTGCACGGCACAGTGATTTTTTGATTCCATACTGATTCAAGAATTGAATTGCACCACCTGTCCACGGTGCAAAACCAATCCCAAAAATTGAACCAACGTTGGCATCAATCACTGATTCTAAAACGCCTTCTTCATAGCAACGTAAAGTATCGAGTGCTTGAACAAATAGAAAACGATCAATCATATCTTGTTCAGAAATAGTATTGTCTTTCTGCCAGCGGCTGAGTCCATCCCATAAATACTTTTTGCCATTTTCAGGATAGTCATAGAAGCCTGCACCCGCAGCTTTCCCTTTACGATTCAGCTCGTGAATCATGGTATGTACCACGTCATCGACCGCTGATTTTGGCAAATCTTTGCCTTCCGCTTGTAGTGCTCTACGTGCTTCACCAGCAACATGCTCTGTCAAAGTTAAAGACACTTCGTCCTGAATGGCGAGCGGGCCGATTGGCATACCTGCTTTCAGTGCAGCCATTTCAATTTTAGCTGGATGAACACCTTCTGCCAGTAAACGCATACCTTCTTGAATATAGGTACCAAACACACGACTGGTGAAGAAGCCACGACTGTCATTCACTACAATTGGCGTTTTTGAAATTTGCTGAACAAAATCATAGGCTTTTGCCAAAGTTTCAGCAGAAGTTTGTTTACCTTTGATGATTTCCACCAATTGCATTTTGTCCACTGGACTAAAGAAATGTAGTCCAATGAAATTTTGCGCATCTTTACTCGCCGTTGCTAAACCAGTGATGGGTAAAGTCGAGGTATTGGACGCAAAAATTCCGCCATCTGCTAAATACGGTTCAGCTTCTTGTGTCACTTTGGCTTTGAGTTCTTGGTTTTCAAACACGGCTTCGATAATTAAATCACAACCTTGCAAGTCTGCTGCATTCGCCGTAGCCGTAATCAATGACAAAACCTGATCTCGTTTTTCAGCAGTCATACGACCTTGTGAAACACGTTTATCCAACAGCTTTTGTGAATATGCTTTGCCTTTTTCTGCATTTTCAATCGAGACATCTTTCAGAACAACAGCAATGCCTTTGATCGCGCTTGAATAAGCAATGCCTGCACCCATCATGCCTGCACCCAAAACACCGACTTTGGTGGCTTGCCATTTTGCAATATTCGCAGGACGACTCGCACCTGATTTAATGGCATTGAGACCATGCCAAAATGTCCCAATCATATTTTTGGAAATTTGACCTACAGCCAATTCAGTGAAGTAGCGAGATTCGATACGTAAAGCGGTATCGACATCGACCTGAGCACCTTCTACTGCTGCTGCTATAATGGCTTCGGGAGCAGGGTAGCAACCTTTAGTTTTGTCACGCAGCATAGCAGGAGCAATCGCAAGTACTTGAGCTACCGCAGGGGTTTTCGGATCGCCACCTGGAATCTTATAACCTTTGACATCGAAAGGTTGCAGACTTTTTGGATTGGCGTTAACCCAAGCAATGGCTTTGTCTAAAAGTTCTTGTTCATTCTCTGCCGTGTCATGTACTAAAGTAAGTGATTTGGCTTTATCCACGCCAAATTGCTTGCCTTCCATCAAGAATGGGAGGGAATTTTGTAGACCAAGCAGGCGTACCATGCGGACAATACCGCCACCACCTGGTAGCAAGCCTAAAGTGACTTCAGGTAAACCAAATTTGGTTTTCGGGTCATTAATCGCAATACGGTAGTGACAACCTAGTGCGAGTTCCCAACCACCGCCAAGTGCTGTGCCATTCAATGCAGCAACGACAGGTACACCCAACGTTTCAATGGTGCGTAAATCAGCTTTGAGCTTTTCAATCATGTTGAAAAACTCAGTCGCCTGTTCAGGTTGAGCTTGAATCAGTTCATCTAAATCACCGCCTGCAAAGAAGGTTTTCTTGGCAGAACGGAAAATTACACCTTTGAGATCTGTTTCTACTTTGAGTTTTTGGCAGACATCATTGAGTGAATCACGGAATTCTGCATTCATGGTGTTGGCAGATTGACCCGATGAATCAAGGGTAAGAATTACAATATTTTCAGCGTTTTTTTGGTATTGAATTGCGCTCATACATTATCGTCCTAAATTTATTTTCAAAAACGCTGGCGAAGCAGGGATTGCAAGGCGGAAATATTTGAAAAAGCGCAGTTTACGATGTGTAAATGAGCATTTTTGAAGATGTTTCCAACGTAGCAAGATCAATGCAGCCAGTTTTTATACCAACTCAATAATGGTCGCAATCCCCATACCACCACCCACACACAAAGTCGCGAGACCGCGCTTTTTGCCTTGACGTTCTAATTCATCAAGTAAAGCGCCTAAAATCATGGCACCTGTAGCACCCAATGGATGCCCCATTGCAATTGCACCACCGTTGACATTGACTTTGGCAGGATCAACCTTGAGTTCAGTAATAAAACGCATGACCACAGCAGCAAATGCTTCATTGACCTCAAAAAGGTCAATATCATCAATGTTTAAACCTGCTTTAGCTAAAGCTTTTCGTGCAGCAGGCGCAGGGCCTGTCAGCATGATGGTTGGGTCTGTGCCGACTAATGCGGTTGCCAACACTTTGGCACGAGGTTTTAAACCCTGTTCTTTCACCGCCTTTTCAGAAGCCAATAACACCACCGCTGCACCATCAACAATGCCCGACGAGTTACCTGCATGGTGTACATGGTTAATCTTCTGTGCTTCAGGGTATTTTTGTAAGGCGATGGCATCGAAACCCATTTGTCCCATCATTTCAAAGCTGGCATTGAGTTTTGCCAAACCTTCAGTAGTGGTAGAACCTTTAATAAATTCATCTTTTTCTAAAATCATTACACCCGCATGATCTTTCACAGGTACAACGGATTGATTGAAATAGCCATTGGCTTGCGCTGCTGCCGCTTTTTGTTGTGAAGCGACGGCAAAAGCATCCACGTCAGCGCGGCTGTAGCCATCTAAAGTGGCAATCAGGTCTGCGCCCACACCTTGCGGGACAAAGTTAGATTTTAAGTTGGTTTCAGGATCAAGCGCCCAAGGGCCACCATCCGAACCCATTGGCACACGAGACATCGATTCCACGCCACCTGCGACCACAAGGTCTTCCCAACCTGAACGGACTTTTTGTGCTGCCAAATTCACAGCTTCCAAACCTGATGCACAAAAACGGTTGATTTGCACGCCTGCCACATCATCATTCCAACCAGCAGCAATCGCTGCGGTTTTGGCAATATCGCCACCTTGATCGCCAATCGGAGTAACGCAACCCAGAACAATATCATCAACTTTCGAAGTGTCGAGCTGATGACGTTGTTGTAATTCATTCAATAATGTTGTGAGTAACGTAATTGGTTTTACTTCATGCAGTGAGCCGTCTTTTTTTCCTTTTCCGCGTGGCGTGCGAATGGCATCAATAATGTAGGCCTCGCTCATATTTTTTCCTTATATCACTTAAAACTGATGTGTATCGAGTGTACTCAATTTAAGTGACTGTGCAATGATTAGAAATATTGGCGGTGTTGAGATTTTTTGCCAATGGCAGCTTAGGTCGTATGGCGAAAAGAGAAGAAAAGATAGATAACTAAACTATTGAAGAAACTAGGCTTACAAATCTTGTCCATGCAGCTGACGATATAAACCTGGTGTTACTCCCGTCCATTTCTTAAAAGCACGGTGGAAAGTACTGGTTTCGCTAAATCCGACCTGCTGAGCAACATCCTCAAGTGTCAGATTCGGCGTTAATAATAAATGAATCGCGGCATCACGACGCAAGGCATCTTTGACGCCTTGATAGCTTTTACCTTCTGCTGCTAAACGACGACGCAAAGTTTGTGGAGATAAATACAACATGGCTGCGACATCATTTAAGGTTGGCATTTCTTCACCAATTTGGCTTTTCAGAAGTTCGCGAATCCGTGAAGTTAGTGAATTGCTATTTTTAAATTTCACCAAAAGTTGTGCAGGCGCAGCCTTTAAAAATTCTTCTAAGCTTTTTTCATCCTGACGAATCGGTAAATCAAGATAATCCGCAGCAAAAGTAATTTCGGTACGCGCTGCATCAAATTGCATCACAGGTGCGAAAAACAAGGCATCATATTCATCGGCATGTTCAGGGCGTGAATAATTAAAATGTACACGTTCC
>DAOMAH010000067.1:0-7977 GCA_035426725.1 Acinetobacter sp. | reverse complement strand
GTAATCACATCATCAATGATCCAGACTTTCTGGCCTGCAACCGATGCACCAACCAACACACCACCTTCACCATGATCTTTGGCTTCTTTACGGTTAAAACCCCAAGGCACGCTCTTGCCATACACTTGAGACAACGCCACCGCAGTCGCCGCGACAAAAGGAATCCCTTTATACGCAGGGCCAAAAATCACACCAACGTTTTCACACTGCACCAATTTATCTGCATAGCCATTTGCGAGAAGCGACAGTGCTTCACCATCATTGAGCAAACCTGCGTTAAAGAAATAAGGACTAACCCGACCTGATTTTAAGGTAAACTCACCAAATTTAAGCACACCACGTGATAATGCGAGTTCGATAAAAGCTTGCGGATGAAATGACACAGGCGTGGTCATAAGGTGCTCCAAATTCTTTAATTGAGGTTAAACAGACGTATGATACCAAAGGATAGCTATCCAAGTGATGTAAAAATTCTGCGAGTCGTTTCGATTAACGTCAATGGCTTGCGCTCATCTGTGACCAAAGGTCTGCTTGAGTGGTTAGAACAGTCAGATGCCGATGTGGTGTGTATGCAAGAAAGTCGCATCACCCATGAACAATGGACGGATAAATTTAAACCTGAAGGTTGGTACACGCATTTATTCCCAGCAGAAAAAGCAGGCTATGCAGGTACGGCGATTTATAGCCGCCTACCCTTCGTTTCAGTACATAACGGCTTAGGTTTTGAATTGGCAGACACGCAGGGTCGTTTTATCACGGCGGAATTCGATTTGGGTTTGTCTCAAACGGTACATATTGCCTCTTTATACTTGCCGTCGGGTTCAAGCGGTGACGAAGCGCAAGCCCGTAAAGATTTATTTTTACAAGAATACAGCCAAATACTCAAACAATGGCGAGCTGAAAATAAATCCATCATCGTCTGTGGCGACTACAATATCGTGCATAAACGCATTGATATTAAAAACTGGTCAGGTAATCAGAAGTCATCAGGCTGCTTACCACATGAACGCGCATGGCTCGATCATATTTATGATGAACTGGGTTATGTCGATACTTTCCGTGAAGTCCGCCATGAAGCCGAAGTTTACTCATGGTGGTCAAATCGCGGACAAGCCCGAGCCAAGAACGTGGGCTGGCGCATTGACTACCAAGCTTGTTCACCCGACTGGAAATCTCGCACAGTGAATGCATGGGTATTTAAAGATCAATGGTTTAGTGACCATGCGCCTGTGATCATTGACTATAAAATTCAAGAGTAAGTGGACGAGTGTTCACTTTTATCGACTCTTTAGCCTACGCCTTTTGTCGTTTTTGTGTATTTTTATTTACGCCCGAGATCGGCATTATAGCTTCACGGCACAGGGAAGCGGTCAGGATGACCAAAAAGGAATAGGACGCCGCAGGAAGATAAAATAAACTTAGTTTAAGTTTATTTGCATGGATGAGACATTGGACGTTGAAATGAGACCCGCATGATCAGGATGATTAGATGCGGGTTTTCTCTTTTTTAGTCTCTGCCTTTTTAATGCTTCTTCTTTTTATATTCTATTTTTCTTTGATTTAATTCTAAAACGCTTTTATGACAAGACGATGACGCTATTGGCTTAAATCGCGACACTAGAGCTACTCTGCTTTTTCCGCTACTCTAAACCCAGCTTAAAATTCAAAAGGGTGTTCCATGTTAAATGTGTATGGCATTAAAAATTGTAATTCAATGAAAAAAGCATTCGACCTACTGAATGAGTTAGGTTTAGCGTATGAGTTTCATGATTATAAAAAACAAGGCATTGATGCTGCTACTGTCAAAACATGGCTCGATCAGATTGGGGCAGATGTAGTCCTGAATAAAAAAGGCACTACTTGGCGTAAGTTGACTGAAGCAGAACAAGACACTGCTTTAGCTTCAGAACAAGGACTGATTGATGCCCTCACCACACATAACAGTCTCATTAAGCGACCTGTGATTGCAACGCCCGATGGTTTTATTGTGGGTTTCAATGAAGATGCAATTCGCGCCTTAAAGGCATAACAAAAAATAAAAAGCCGAGCAATTGCTCGGCTTTTTTAATTGAGATTTAAACTTAGTTGATACGAATCCAGGTTTGGTTACGACCTAATGCCGCCACACCAATATAACCACGTAATTTCAGCTTTTTACCGCCTTCAACCATTTCGGCTTTCAGTTTGTAAGTTTTACCTGTTTTAGGATCCATAATCGAACCACCATCGTAACGCGTACCACCTACATTTTTGAGGTTACGAACAACAGTAACACCTTTGAGTGATTTGTTGTGGTATGGACCTTCACATTTGGTGCAGGCATTTTCCTGTCCCACCACCAAAGATTTTTGAATAACCGCTGTGAGTGCCCCATCCTGTTGCTCTGTGAACTTCACAATTGCCTTTGGTTGTTTCGTTTCTTCATCAATCGTTTGCCAAACCGTACCGTTGAGCGTATCTGCTGCATTGGCCATAGCGGTTAAACCGAATAGTGCAAATGCAAAAGCAATTTTCTTCATTTTTGTAATATCCTTATGTAGCCTTTCAAGCATGTAAGTATTGAGAATTTGTCTCAATATTGCAATTCGTGAATATGACCGTTGAGTATAAACTAAACCTGAATCAAACAATGCTTTTAATATAGCAGCAAGCGTAGTACAAGTTTAGCAAGGTTATGATGAGTATACTGCCTTAACACTATGGAGAAATGATGAAATTTAGTACAGTTTGGAAATATTATATTACTGAATCGTTACTCAAAACGACCATACGCACTCCAAGTCAATTGAATATTGCCCCTAACGTCCTACGACCTTTGTTAGATCAAGCTTGCCGCTTGCTTCCACATCATCCACATGTAAAAATTCGTTCATTGCGTTTGGCTGGCATACGTGCCGAAGAAATCAAAGCAAATCCCACCGCAAGCCAAATAATTCTACATATTCACGGCGGTGCATTTTTTCTGGGTAGTTTAAACACCCATCGTGCCTTAATGACTAATATTGCTGCATGCACGCAAATGCAAGTGGTGCATCTTGATTATCCACTCGCACCCGAACATGCTTACCCCGAGGCAATTGACGCGTTAATAGATGTTTATCAAGCATTACTGGTGCAAGGCATTCAACCCAAAGATGTGATTATTTCTGGTGATTCTTGTGGGGCAAACTTGGCTTTGGCGTTGTGTTTAAAGCTCAAACAACAACCTAAATCCATGCCAAGCGGCTTGATTCTGATGTCGCCATTTTTAGATTTGAGTTTGAGTGGTAAATCAATTCGCGATAACCAAAAGCACGATGCATTACTGTCCGTCGAAGCGTTGCAAGCGGGAATCCAACATTATTTAAGCGATGGTATACAAGCAGATGATCCACGCGTTTCACCTTTGTTTGATCATTTGAACGGACTTCCTCCAACGCTTGTACAAGTCGGTTCTAAAGAAATTCTGCTAGATGATGCCAATCGTTTTAGAGAAAAAGCTGAACAAGCTGGCGTTAAAATCCATTTCAAACTTTACACAGGAATGTGGCACAACTTTCAAATGTTTAATGCGTGGTTTCCCGAAGCTAAGCAATCTTTGAAAGATCTTGCCGAATTTGCGACAAATCTTGATCGTAATTAAGAGGATATCTAGACCGCTACAACAAATGGTCAGCAATGGCTGACCTTGGTCACTCTGCATTTATTTTTGTCATGATAAAATAAATTTGATTGGAAATTCAGATCATAGCGCTTTTTTCCACACTTTTTTCCAGTTCAAATTTGCATTAAAAATAAAAAACTAGACACATTTCTCATTCTAAAGATGCTATTGTTGTTTGTATAATTGTTGTTCAATATTGTGCTGTCAATTTTACAGTTCCTAAGGAATCTCATTGCATAAAAGGAAGCATGCTATAGCTAAGATTCGTTTTAATAGGTCAACTGACTCCAGCCTATGGGGCATTGTGCTTTTTTTAAAACATCAGCTGGTGGTGAATTGGACGTTACTCGATAAAAGTATTCTGGTGCTGATTCTCGCCGGCATGATTAATCTATTTTGGGTTAGCTGGGATATTCTCGTTTTGATGACCCCTAGCTTTCATCCATGGGTCAATTTAGATCTTGTCCGTACGCAATTATGGACTAGCCTATGCTTGTTTGGTGTCTTTATTACGCTGATTCTACCTTGCCATCTATTTAAAGCTCAGGCATGGGCTCAAAGCATTTTACCCACGTTCATTGTGCAGTTATTTACTGTAATGCTCTGTTATAACAGCTATTTGGTGGGGAGTTTTAGCCCAGCGACCATGGTCGGATATGTGGGTGTCATGTGTGTGGGTTTAATTCTATTCGAACGAAAGATTATTTATTGCGCGCTCATTCCTGCAACCATTGCTTTAATACTACTGAATTATCTCAGCACTTTTTCTGGTTTTCCTTACGCACCACTATTCAATATGGAGCGAATGAATCAAACCATGATGCATCCATTTTGGGTAAGCAGCATGTTGTTTTTCTTGGTTCCGTTAAAGCTGGTGTGCTTATTTTTGTTTGAGATTTTATTGACCCAGTGGCGTATGCGTGAAGCTACCATTGAAAAGCTCAGTCGGCTCGATCCACTGACGAATGTCATGAATCGGCGCAGTATTAGCAGTCACTTAGAAAAACTTCATCAAAATCCTGATTTTTTGTATTCCATTGTGTTGCTTGATTTAGATTATTTTAAAAATATTAATGATCAATTCGGACACCATATGGGAGATCAGGTCTTAATTAAGGTCGCGCAATGTTTAGTCCACAATGTGCGTGACCAAGACATAATTGGACGTTTTGGCGGTGAAGAATTTATTTTATTGTTCCCCAATACCAGCACCGTAAAAGCGCTAAATATCGCTGAACGTTGTCGCATCGCCATTGCTGAAATGCGTTTTTTTTACAGCAACCGATCAACCTTTTTCAGTCAGTGCCAGTTTTGGAATCAGTAGCTCAGATCATGCCAATGAACCCCATGTGGTCATTAGCCAAGCCGATCAAGCGCTTTATGCGGTAAAGGCGGTAGGTCGTAACCAAGTCAAAGTATTTAGCGATTTAGGCTTTAATCAATTTTAACCGATGTTTTTAGGATTTTAGCTCGAATCAATCTGCCTTTAAATATTCTTCACGGTCGCTGCGATACGGCTCATTGAACGGCACAAACAAATGCTCTTGCTTAGCTTCTGCAATCCATTGTTGTACAGAAGATAAAGATAAAACCTTTTGCATATATACTTGGCTCGATGCTGAAAGTGGTAAATTGAAACACGCAAACCGCATGACCACAGGGGCATAAAAAGCATCGGCAATACTAAATTCACCACATAAAAAATCGTTTTCACTTGGTCGTTGAGACCAAATTTGTTCAATTCGTGCAACATCAGCACGAAGCTGCGCATGTTGCGTCCATAATTGTCGCCCCACATGACTTAAATCAGCTTCAACGTTCATTGGGCAAAGATTGCGTAAAGTTTGGAAACCACTGTGCATTTCTGCGGTAATGGATCTCGCTCTGGCACGCATAGCTTTATCAGTAGGCCATAACGCTTTTTCAGGATGCTGCTCGGCTAAATATTCACAAATCGCCAGACTATCCCACACAACGACATCGACATCTAGGAGCGCGGGAACTTTTCCTGTGGCGTTATATTTTAAAATTTCTGTTTTAAACAGGCTCTCGGGTTCAAAGCTATCAAATTGAATCATGTGTTCTTGGAATTGTATGCCTGACTGTTTTAATGCAAGCCACGGACGCATTGACCATGTTGAATAATTTTTATTGCCGATTAAGAGCGTATACATCGTTATAATTTCTCTTTAAATTCAGTTAATTGTTGTAATAATTCTTTTTTCTGAAATGCACCAGTTAAACGCAGTGAACGCATCTCATGCTGTTGTTGATCTAAAAATAAATAAGTCGGTGGGCCTAAAATATCCCATTGATTTAATAAAGCTTGATGTGAAGCATCGTACTGGCTTAAATCCAGTTTAATTAAATAGTAATCGGATAAGGCGTTCTGAACCGCGGCATCTTTTAAAATACGGTGCTCAATCGGTTGACAAGCCACACACCAATCTGCATAAACATCAATCACAATACCGCGATCTTTTGGTACTTGCGCTAAAATCTGTTGAAACTGATCTGCGGTTTTTGCCACATGCCATGTCGCCAGTTGCGTTGCCTGTGCAGAGCTAAGATTTTGGATTTGCTGATATTGCGTATAAGCCAAAAATGGTATGGTAATGATCAATACAACCACGTACAACGCACGCAACTGGCTTTTTTGCGTCACTAAACGAAATACCACATAGCCAATAAATGCCAAGCCAAGTATAAAACTGAGGATTTGAATCGCCACTTCAGGTAATAAAGGACGAATAAAATAAAGGCTAAGTGCCAACATCAAAAAGGCAAAAATCACCTTAATTTGATGCATCCAGTCGCCTGCTTTCGGTAAGACTTTTGCCCCTAAAATACTGGCAGCTAACAATGGAACGCCCATACCAAAACCGAGGGTAAAAAGCAGTAACGCACCTTGCCATTGGTTTTGTGTTTGCGAGATGAATAGTAAAACTCCGGCTAAAGGTGCAGTCATACATGGCCCCACCAATAAGGCTGAAATCATCCCCATCACACTTGCGCCAAGCAAGGTACCGCCTTTTTGTGTAGATTGCATTTGATCGAGTCGATTGACCCACTTTTGTGGCAGTTTTAATTCAAATAACCCAAATAGATTTAGCGCAAAAACCACAAACAATACGCTAAAGGCAATCAAGGTGGCAGGTTGTTGTAACCATCGCTGGAAATTCAGCCCTGCCGCGGAAGCAATCAAGCCTAAAATGGCATATACCATGGCCATGCTAATAACGAATACGAGCGCAATCGCCCATGCTTTCACGCCTTTTTGCTCACGAACAATAAGCGAGGTGAGAATCGGCAACATTGGCAAGGAACACGGTGTAAACGCCAATAAAATACCTAATCCCAAAAATAACAACACACTATATGCCAGCGAATGTTGTGCTAAACGACTCGACCATTGCTGATCTTGTGCCATTGCCGCTGGGTTTGAATTATTGAGTTGATTGGTATCCGCCGATGTCGTATCCATTTGGTTTTTGTTTGGGTCACTATCCGCTGCATTGAACGCATTGGCGGAACGCGCCGCATCTAAAAAGCCTTTTTGGCTGTTTGAAGTCGTATTCTGTACGCTGACCAAACCATCAACATCGGTCTGAAATTCAATATTTTGCGGCGGATAACAAATTCGATCTTTGGCACACCCTTGCCATGTTACCCGATAATGTTGCGAGGCCTGCGTCGGAATGGTGAGTTCCACTTGTTGATAATACACTTGGCTGTGACCAAAGTTTTCATCGTATTGATCTATGGCTTTAGGAAAATTTAAGGTGAGTGCTTTTTGCTCTTGTTGAACTTCAAATTTGTGTTGATACAAATAATACTGTGGCTGAATCGTCCAATGTAAGCGTGCTTCATTTTTTTTGGTCGATTCAACCGAGAATGCAAAAGCATCTTCAGGGCTTAATAACGGAGCTGATAAATTTTCTTGAGCATGGGCCATCGAACCCAATAAACATAAAAATAGTCCCAAAATATAATTTATCAGTTGGGTCGAATATGCCGCCTGAACACGCCTTTCCATGATCATTTCTCTGAAGTTCTCCTGAACTTTTACTTAAAGTAGTTGCAATTGTTCAGGAGCGTTTTGAATTAAAATAAGACAGCAACACCAAAACCGCCGTTATAGCTTTTCGCATCGCCATTCAAATCGACGCCAATGCTCGCATCGAGTTGGGCGCGATCATTCAGCGCATAAACCAAACCAGTACCTAAACCATATTCGTAGTCTTGGCTTTCTGCTTTGCGATAAATAAATTCAGAAAAACCCGATAATTTTCCTGCAATTTTATATTCCAGCGTAGGAACGGCGGTTACGGCCC
>DAOMAH010000066.1:7524-7988 GCA_035426725.1 Acinetobacter sp. | reverse complement strand
GTATTTGAGTGGACGACCACGATGTTGGGTTCACAAGGTACGGTTTGTGCAGGTGGTCGTTACGATGGCTTGGTTGGGCAGCTTAAAGGGAAAGCAGATCAGTCTGTTCCTGCTGTAGGTTTTGCCATGGGTATGGAACGTTTACTGCTTTTGCTTGAACAAGTTGATCAACAAAATGAAGTTCGTGAATGCGATATCTTCTTGTTGTCTGAACCTGCATACCAAGCCAAAGCTTTGGTTTTGGCAGAACAAATTCGTGATCAGTTAGAAGCTGAAAACAGTTCGGTTCGCCTAAAAACAGGTTCTCAAGGTAGCATGAAAAGCCAAATGAAAAAGGCAGATCAATCGGGTGCAATTTTTGCTGTTATTCTCGGTGAGCGTGAATGGGAATCGCAACAACTGTTAGTGAAGCAACTTGCAACAGGCGAGCAGACACAAGTGGCTTTGACTGAGTTGACGCCATT
>DAOMAH010000066.1:0-7514 GCA_035426725.1 Acinetobacter sp. | reverse complement strand
TTATCGAAAAATTTAAACAATAAACTGTAAGTATTGAGGAAAAGGACAATCACATGAGTTTAAGTGATGAAGAACAACTCGACCAAATAAAGTCGTTTGCCAAAAAATATGGTTCTGCAATGGTTAGCGGAATTCTCATTGCCTTGATTGCCTTTTTCGGATGGGAATACTGGCAACAGAAGAGTTTGGCTGAAGCGCAAAATCGCACCGCAAAAGTACAGAAATTGATGGATGAAGTGAAAACGACAGCAAATCAACCGAACGCTTTTGCGACCGTTTCTGAAGCTGCAGACAAAATTGTGAAAGAAGATGCCAATGCTGTTCAGGCAGTTCAAACTCAATTCATTTTGGCAAAATTAGCATATGACAAACATGACTATGTTGCCGCTGAAAAAGCATTGAAGAAAGTTGAAAATTCGAAAGTCAAAGATGCAGGCTTGCTACAGATTGTAAAATTACGCCTTGCGGATGCACAATTAGCGCAAAAGAAATATGATGAAGCGTTGAAAACTTTAGAAGCTGTGACTGAGCCTGCTTTTAAAGCAACGGCTGAAGAGCTTCGTGGTGATATTTTTGTTGCGAAAAAAGATACTACTTCTGCACGTAAAGCTTACCAAAGTGCATGGGATAGTTTGCTCGAACGTAAACAAGAGCGTCAGCTTTTACAAATTAAACTCGAAAGCGTGGGTATTTTAGTGGATGATCCTGAAATTGAACGCCCTGTTTTAGAAACGAAAGTGGATGAGTCTTAATGCAGAATAAATTAAAACTTCCGTTAGCGATTGCAATTGCATCAGCGGTATTGGTTGGATGTTCGAGTAATAAAGTCAAAGAAGCAAAACCGAATCCTTTGCCGAAAATTATCCAACAGCAAAAATTGAATAAAGTTTTTTCGCAAAGTGTTTCTTCGACCGATGAAGCCGAAGCATTGCGCTTGCAACTCGACACCGACAACGGAGTGATTTTTACGATTGATCCAGATGGTCAAGTGTCGGCTTACCAAGCGAAAAAACGTCTTTGGAAAAGTAAAATCAGTAAACAAGAACTCACTGCAGGCGTAGAAGCAAGTGACGGAATTGTGATTGTCGGAAATCGTAAAGGTCAATTATTTGCTTTAGACCAAACCAGTGGTGAGAAAAAATGGACTGCACAGCTATCAGGTGCAATTCTATCTCCATCATTGATTCAGTCGGGTCGTGTGATTACCGTGGCGAACGATGGTACTGTATTTGCACATGATGCTGTATCTGGACAACAAGTTTGGGCGTATAAGCTACCAAACGTACAGTTTAGTTTACGTGGTCAAGCTGCTCCAGTGCGTTTAGATGATCGTACCGTATTGATCGCATCTGCCAATGCTTATATTTATGCAATTGATGTGATTAGTGGCGTGCCACGCTTCCAACGCCGTGTTGCCATGAGTGAAGGCCGTTCAGATATTCAGCGTTTAGTTGATATTGATGGTGACCCAGTGGTTGCAGGTCAATACGTGGTGACCAGTAGTTTTCAGGGGCAAGTTACCGTAACTGATTTGGCATCACAACGTGTAGTTTGGAGTGAAGATGCAAGCAGCACAAATCGTCCAGAAGTGTTTGAAGATAAAGTCTTTATTAGCACTGTTGATGGTAAATTGAATGCTTATAGTTTGAGCACAGGCGAATCAGTTTGGAAAAATGACAGTTTATTAAATCGTCAATTAAGTAATCCTGTCATGTTAGGGCAAAACCTTGTCGTTGGTGATTTAGATGGCATCATCCATCTGATTGATCCAGCCACAGGTAAGTTAATTGGCCGCGCTAAGACCAGTGGCGAAGTGCGTTCGTTACGTGTAATTGACAATCAACTGTATGTTGCAACCCGAAAAGGTGCACTGAGCATTTGGCAGAATCGTTAATTTTGCCTGAGCTTGTGTTAAAATCTTAAACCAGTGGTTGCTCATTCAAGCTAAATCGGGGTATTTGTTTATGCAAATCCCCGAATTTTTATTCGGGTTATTTGACCCACCAATCTTCTATATTATTTCTGATACGATGTTAGCAACGCTGGCTCGTCTGAATTAAGGTTACTTTATGAAACCCGTTATTGCGCTCATTGGTCGTCCAAACGTCGGAAAATCAACGCTATTTAATCAAATCACGAAAAGTCGTGATGCTTTGGTAGCCGATTTTGCGGGTCTTACCCGTGACCGTAAATACGGTGACGCTGTCTTTCAAAATAAATCTTTTATCGTGGTTGATACTGGCGGTATTGGTGAAAGCGAAGGCGGTATTGATGAGTACATGGCAGAGCAATCTAAAACAGCCATCCATGAAGCGGATATTATTGTCTTTGTCGTTGATGCTCGCGCGGGCTTACTCGCTTCAGATGAGCAAATTGCTCGTGAGATACGTACACTTGGTAAAAAAGTTTATTTGGTTGCCAATAAAGTAGATGGCGTACATGCAGAAGCAGCTTTAGTCGAGTTCTACAAACTCGGTATGGGTGAACCTTTGCAGGTGGCAGCCAGTCATGGGCGTGGCGTGCAGCAAATGCTTGAAGATGTCTTGGCAGAAGTGCCTGAAGATGAAAACTCTGACGAGCATGATAAAAATACTGGCTTAAGATTGGCAATTATTGGTCGTCCAAATGTCGGTAAATCGACCTTGGTGAATCGCTTATTGGGCGAAGAGCGTGTCGTCGCATTTGATGAACCAGGCACAACGCGTGATTCAATTTATATTCCATTTGAACGTGATGGTCGGAAATATACTTTGATTGATACCGCAGGCGTACGTCGTAAAGGTAAAGTCGAAGAAATGATTGAGAAATTCTCAATCGTAAAAACGCTACAAGCGATTAAAGATGCTCATGTGATTGTCGTTGTTCTTGATGCGCGTGAGGGTGTGGTTGAACAAGATTTGCATTTAATTGGTTATGCACTTGAAGCGGGTCGTGCCATGCTCATTGCAATCAATAAATGGGACAATATGACCGAATATGATCGCAAGCAATGTAAGTTGGATGTTGATCGTCGTTTTGATTTTATTCCTTGGGCGAAAGTACATTTAATCTCAGCATTACATGGTACGGGTGTAGGGGAGTTGTACCCAACGATTCATCGTGCATTTGATTCATCACATTTAAAAGTTTCACCAGCCAAATTAACGCAGATCCTTAATGACGCAACAGAAGCGCATCAGCCACCAATGATTGGTGGTAAGCGGATTAAAATGCGCTATGCACATATGGGTGGACAAAATCCGCCAACCATTATTATTCATGGTAATAAAGTGGATAAAACACCTGCGGATTATCGCCGTTACTTAGAAAACGTATTCCGTAAAGTGTACAAACTAGAAGGTACGCCTGTTCGTGTCGATTTTAAAACGTCTGAAAATCCATTCGAAGGTCGTAAGTCGATGGTTGATGAGCGTGTGGCAGCGCGTAAACGCCGTTATGTACAGAAATTTAAGAAAGCTGAGAAAAGATTTAAACGTTAATAGGTCTTCAATGTTAAAAACCTAACGATGAGTTGGGTTTTTTTATAGATACTTATATGTTTGATTAATAGTTCTTTATTTTATTAAGTTTTATTTAACAATAAAAGAAAATGAAACAACCGTTTGATAAGAATTGCATATAAGTTATTGAAATATATGTGAAACTATTTTTTGTTAAATTTCGTACCAATGCTATAATGCCTCGGTTTGATCACTGTTGATCCGATATTTTATGCCGTCCTTGGAATAGCCCTGCATGTTTAAATTACATCTCACCGAGCTTCAGCTTAGCGATGTTCAGCAAAATTATGCTGCATTAGAGACTATTCCAGCGATGCAGCGTCGTCGTTTGTCGGTTTTGGCAAAAATGGCGATTCATAGTGCTTTGGTCACTTTAAATGGCGAGCGTGCAGATTATATCGTGTGGGTTTCAAAATACGGTGATGAAGAAAAAACATTGGATATTTTAAAAGATGTCTTAAATCAACAAACGCCATCACCCACGCAGTTTTCGATTTCCGTACATAATGCCATTGCGGGTTTATATTCAATTTTATGTCAAGACGATACGCCTTCAACCAGTTTGAGTGCAGATTGGACGGATGCTTTGATTGATGCTTATGCCTTTTTGAAATCAAATCCACAAGCGAAACGTGTACTTGTGGTTTCGTACGATCAACCCTTACCAAATCTTTATAGCGATGCGGTCGAGTTCCCAGCATTTGCGCTATCAGCTTTGGTGAGTTTGGAACAGCCTAATTTAAGTATTGAAGCATTATCCACCACTGATTCAGCAACAATGGAAAGTTTGGCGTTTCATCAATTTTGGCAATCTAGCCAAGTTGAGCACCTTTCTGCGAAATGGAAAAAATGCTAAAGCAAAATAAAATTAAGCAAAAAACCAATTATGTTTGGCGTGTGGCGGCGACGGGTTTCAGTTTCGCCAGTTTTGGTTTGGGTGGAGTTGGTATTGCGTCGGTCATTGCACCCTTAGTCAATCTAAGTAGCCGTAACCCTGAGTTACGTCAACAACGTGCACAGAAGGTCATTCGATATAGTTTTAAAGGCTTTACCGAAATGATGGTACAGCTTGGCATTATGAGCTATCACGTTGAAGGTCTGGAAAAATTACAAAATAGTCGTCAGGAGTTGGTGATTGCCAATCATCCGACTTTGGTTGATGTGGTGGTGATGATTGGCTTGATGCAACAAGCTAATTGTGTCGTAAAACAATCGTTATGGACGAATCCTTTTACTCGTGGCCCAGTTCGTAGTGCAGGTTATATTTTAAATGCAGGCTCACAGCAATTTATTGATGATTGCGTGGCGCGTTTAAAAGAGCAAGATGCGGCATCTTTATTGATTTTTCCTGAGGGAACTCGAACTGAAAAAGGCGAGTATTTAAATGAATTTCAACGTGGCGCGGCAAATATTGCCCTGCGAGCCAATGTCCCGATCCGTCCAGTCATGATTCGATGTACGCCATCGACCTTAACGAAAAATGAAAAGTGGTATCATGTGCCAGCGAAACCTTTTCATATTGAAATAACCGTGTTGGATGCAATTGAAGTCGAAAATATTCTAGGAGATTCAGAAATTAGCCCTAAGCAAGTTCGTTTACTGAATCAAAGTTTTTATCAAATTTTTAAAAATGAGTTATCTAAAAATGAACAATCTTGCTGATGAATTAAAGCAAATGATTATTGATGTTCTCGCACTTGAGGACATTAGCATCAACGATATTGAAACCGAAGCGCCACTGTTTGGTGATGGTTTGGGTTTAGATTCAATTGATGCCTTAGAGTTAGGCTTAGCGCTGAAAAAACGTTACAACATTCATTTGAACTCAGAATCAGATGAAACCAAACAACATTTTAAATCAATTCAAAGTCTTGTTGCTTTGGTTGAAGCACAGCAAACGGCGTAAGGAGTAGGTCATGTTAACTCAAGAACAGGTGCTGGCACAGTTAAGAGAATGGATGCAGGAGCTATTTGAAATTGAGCCTGAAGATATTCAACTCGATTCAAATTTATATGAAGATTTGGATGTAGACAGTATTGATGCAGTCGATTTGGTTATAAAAATTAAAGAACTAACAGGTAAACAAGTTGAGCCTGATGATTTTAAAGCGGTTCGGACTGTCCAAGATGTCATTACTGTCATTCAAAATATGTCGGCTGAATGAAACACATTTTAAGAGGGGTGATCATCACATTATTTGTGATGTATCCCTTTATTGTAGGCTGGAGTTTGTCACACGGTCATTTAATTTGGGTCAGTGCATTGTTGATCGGTTTAGGCATAATCCGTTTTTTCAGTGCTAAAAAAGACCCGTTGCTACCTTTGACCGCTTTGGCAGTTCTTTGCGGTGGACTCAGTTTAATTTTGAAAGACCATGCTTGGCTTAAACTATATCCAGTCGGGATGAGTTTGGGCGCACTCTCAATTTTTGCCTTAACACTGTATAAACCACCGTCAATGATTGAGCGTTTTGCGCGGTTAGTTGACCCAGATTTACCCGAATCTGGTGTGCAATGGACGCGAAAAGTGACCATGGTTTGGTGCGTATTTTTTATTTGTAATGCCGGCATCGCGCTGATTACGGTTTTTGCTTCAATGCAGCTTTGGGTTCTCTACAATGGTTTTATTTCCTATCTGTTGATTGGTGCATTGTTGGTTGGGGAATTTATTTTGCGCAAACGTCATCAACGTTTAAATCAGAACAATATCTAATGATGCCTCTACATTTTTATAACGATATTCATTTAGCCAAAGCATTTTGTCTCGGCGCTGAAAATCAAACGCATACATATGCGTATTTTTGGCAAGATGTGTTGGAACAGTCCGTTGCAATTGCTGATTTAGAGCAATCAACATGGGCGTTGTGGCAACAGGACAGCTATGACTTTCTAGTGCTTTTTTTTGCAGGCTTACTTGCCAATAAAAACATAATTTTACCGCCGAATCGAGTGCGAGATTTAGAACAACAATTGGCACAGCAACAGATTTATTTTTTAAGTCGTCAAAATCTTCCTCAATCCCTCGTAGCGGATTTGAGTGCAGAACTCGCCAATAAAATTAGCCATGATGATTTTCTAAATCATGCACACATTAGCTTTTTTACTTCGGGTTCTACAGGCGAGCCGAAGAAAATCGAACGGACTTTAAAACAGTTATTAAATGAAGTTCGTGGACTAGCAAGCAGTTTTGAATTGCATGAACACAGCGTCGCGATTGCCACAGTCAGTCATCAGCATATTTATGGCTTGTTATTCAAATTGCTATTGCCTCTTGCGACAGGTCGTCGTTTTTATAATGCGCAATTGGCATTTCCAGAAGAAGTTATTCAGGTGCAGCAACAGCTATCAAAGCATCAATTATTTAATTATGTGGTTTCAAGTCCTGCATTATTAAAACGTTGGACGCAGGATTTGCCACTGAAACAGGCTGAAATGGTGTTTAGTTCTGGCGGCAAGCTTGATTCAGGCGTGCGTCGTCATTTGAATGTTCCAATTATAGAAGTGTTGGGAAGTTCTGAAACAGGTGGCATTGCCCATCGTAATCAAGATGATGCTGCATGGTCGGCATTTGATAATGTTCAAATTGAAATTTCTGAAACAACGCAACTGATGGTTCAAAGTGATCATGCGGGTGAGCAGGGGTGGATTGTGACAGGTGATGCAGCAGAATGGAGCGATTCAACGCAGTGTCAGTTTAGGCTGTTGGGGCGTTTAGACCGCATTGTAAAACTAGAAGAAAAGCGTTTAAGTTTGGATGCGATTGAAAATAGCATCAACTCTTTGCTCGAAATTGAGCAAAGCCATACATTATTGTTAGATCATCAAAATCGCCAAATTTTAGGTTGTATTGTGGTATTGACTGCATCGGCTCAACAACGATTAATCAATATCGGCAAGGCGGCTTTTGTCAAACAGCTGAAGCAACAACTCCAGTTTCAACTTGAGACCCTTGCCATTCCACGTCAATGGCGGTTTCTAAGTCAAATTCCACAAAATGCACAATCCAAACGCGAT
>DAOMAH010000065.1:0-8072 GCA_035426725.1 Acinetobacter sp. | reverse complement strand
TAAGGGGTAACGTCCCCACAGCAAAATCAAAAGATGAGACTACATCAGAATCATCAAAAAGTGAACAATAATTGGCTGGGTACTTGTCGCAGTTGAAGCGAAAGTTAGATTGACGAATATAAAACCACTTAATATTATTAAACATCTTCAATTTCAAAAAAATCGATGTCTACTGCCTTAACCTCATACGAATTTTTGGTTTGTACACCAACTCCAAATTTGTACATCAAGTCAACGAGTTTTACACCATCTATGAGAATGATCTTGTGATGGGCATCTTTAGCTTTCTTTTTTGCGCGTTCAGCAAAATCTGACGTTGTTACAAATATTCCTTTTGTTGTATCACCGCTCATTGCGCCGATGAAGTTTCTGATGTCGGTTTCTTGAACGTTGTTATCAGTAAAGCGTTTGGCTTGAATATATATTTTCTCAAGTCCAAGCTGATCTTCATTTAAAATACCGTCAATTCCACCATCGCGAGATTTTGACGTTTCAATGTAGTCACCATAACCCATTTTGCTTAGTAAAATTAGGACAACTTTTTCAAACGCATATGGGTCGTATTTCTTCAATTTATCAAGAAGTTCATTCTTGACATTTCGTTCAATCTGCTCAATTCCACTATCAATAAGATCTTGTGGACTTAGAGTTGAAACAGGCTTTTTTTGAATGTCATTTTCTGGTTTGTAGAAGTCAATAACATCAGACTCCATTTTCTCCATCGTCAAGCTTTCAAGACTAGCAGACTTACCTTTTTCGGTTATCTGAACGTGCCCCCTTGATGGATAATGCACCATTCCGCCTTTTTTGAGGTAAGACTTACCCCAAGCGATTCGATTCTCAATTAGAAGTTCACCGCTCTTTGTCGTTTGACTCAATAACTCCTCAGGCAACTTTGAGTAGTATTTTTGCACAACAAGTTCAATTAACTTTCTTCCCGTAATCACTTCTCCATTTCCTAAAATATCTAGGATTGGTAAAAAAGTCTCATTAAACTTTGGAAGTTCCATTCTTACTCCAACTGTATATGCAGAGGCAATCTAACACCTGAATTAAGCCGAGCCGCGAAGCGGCTTCGGCTTGAATGAATTGTTAGGTGCCAGCTTACGCCAGCTGCTTGCCGCGGCGTAGATGACCGGGTGACAAGCGCTTAACCGCGTCAAAGGCCTCGATATAGGCCGCAACATCCCATTGCCATGCTTCTTGGATCCGGTACTGCGAGTCATAAAGAATCCAGACCAGGTAGTCCCAATGGTAGTTGGTTGCTTTTGGAACCCAAGTGACAAAGCTACCCGGCTTGCCACTTGGGCGGTTGCCTTTAACCTGGTACCGAGCGCCATTGAAGATGAAATCGTGACCTTTTTGCACGGCAGTCATGCCCTGCATCGCGCACGAGTATGAATCTGTGGAGCAGCCTACGAGACGCGCTGCGTCGTACTCGGAGAGGACGGTGGTGATGAGCGGCGCATTGCCGAATGCACGCTCCCAATCGAGCGTTGCTTTTACTAACTGATCGCGCAACTCTTCCATGGCACCTAACTATTCTTATGCGGCAGAGGTGACACATAAGATTCCAAATTCTGCTGCATAAGATACCTAATTGATTAAAAAAACAAACAAAATAATTGATTTATTTGAACTTAAAACTATCATCAAATAACAAAAACAACAAGGATAACGAAAGTCTGTTTAACAGCCCAAATTACTTAATTTAGTTAGGCAGCGTATGCGTTATAAGTATATAAGCTATAGGACTGAATAGGCGTATTATTTAAGATATCTCTAATCGTGGTGAAACCAAAATCTTTGATTTTCTGACGTGTCACTACGTTGATGGTTTGTGGTGTTGGTTTGATTGGGGGGAGCTTTATTGCTTTCTCAACTACATTACAAATGTGTTGCACTTCGTTATTGTATCCGCCAAAGAAAAAGGCCGCCGAAGCGACCTTATTATATTTTGCCTTATTAAGCAGATTTAACAGCTGCTAATAATTCATTTTGACGATCTTTCAATGCTTGCGGTAAGCGTTCACCCAGTTTAGTGAACAATTCCGTGTGGCTTTCAAGTTCTTTAATCCACTGATCTTTATCTTGCGCTGTTACAGTGTTGAATTGCTCTTTAGAGAAATCAATACCATTCCAGTTCAATTGTTCGTAAGTTGGAACTAAACCGATTGGTGTTTCAGTCGCTTCAGCACGACCTTCACAACGATCAATAATCCACTCAAGAACACGCATGTTTTGACCGAAACCAGGCCATACGAAGTTGCCTTCAGCATCACGACGGAACCAGTTTACGTTAAAGATTTTTGGTAATTTATTACCAGCAGCTTCTGCTTTTGCACCCACTTCTTCGCCAAGTTGTAACCAGTGACCGAAATAGTCAGCCATGTTATAGCCAGCGAAAGGAAGCATTGCGAATGGGTCACGACGAACGATACCTTGTTGACCAACAGCCGCAGCAGTTGTTTCAGAACCCATTGTTGCAGCTTTATAAACACCATCAACCCAGTCAAATGCTTCAGACACTAAAGGTACTGTGTCTGCACGACGACCACCGAAGATGAATGCAGAAATTGGAACGCCCGCTGGATTTTCCCAGTCAGCATCAATTGAAGGGCATTGACCAGCAGAAACGGTAAAGCGAGAGTTCGGATGTGCTGCTTTTTCGCCTTCAACGTATGGTTGACCTTTCCATGTAGTTAGGTCAGCTGGTACTTCTTTGGTTAGACCTTCCCACCATACTTCGCCGTCTTTAGTCACTGCAACGTTGGTATAGATCACATCTTTATGTAATGTTGCAATACAGTTCGGGTTGGTTTTGGTATTTGTACCCGGTGCAACACCGAAGAAACCTGCTTCAGGATTGATCGCATATAAGCGACCATCTTCACCTGGTTTAATCCAAGCAATATCGTCACCAACTGTTTCAATTTTCCAACCTTCATAACCTGCTGGTGGAATCAACATCGCAAAATTGGTTTTACCACATGCAGAAGGGAACGCCGCAGCAATATAGTGCTTCTCACCTTGTGGATTGGTCACGCCTAAAATCAGCATGTGCTCAGCTAACCAGCCTTGCTCACGACCCATTGCAGATGCAATACGTAACGCAAGACACTTTTTACCTAATAATGCATTACCGCCATAACCAGAACCGTAAGACCAGATTTCACGAGTTTCAGGATAATGAACGATATATTTTTCATTGTTACATGGCCAAGCAACGTCTTTCTGACCATCTTTTAATGGTGCAGCCACGGTATGTACACATGGTACATATTTGCCATCTGTACCGAGTACGTCATAAACCGCTTTACCCATACGTGCCATTTTGGTCATGCTGACCGCAACGTAAGGAGAGTCAGTTAATTCGATACCAATATGTGCAATGTGGCTACCTAAAGGACCCATAGAGAAAGGCACCACATACATTGTACGACCTTCCATTGCGCCGTCAAATAATCCATTTAATTTTGCACGCATTTCTGCAGGAGCTTCCCAGTTATTGGTTGCACCAGCATCTTCTTGGTTTTGAGAACAGATATAAGTGCGATCTTCAACACGAGCAACGTCAGAAGGGTCGGAATTTGCAAGATAAGAACCAGGATGTTTTTCTTGGTTAAGTTTTTGCATGGTGCCGTTCGCGATCATCAAGTCGATCAGACGTTGATATTCTTCCGCGCTTCCGTCACACCATTCGATTTTTGCTGGTTTGGTTAATTTTGCAATTTCTTCTACCCACGCAATAAGCTGTGGGTGACGAACGAATTCTGGTGCGTTCACTTGGGTCATGGTGATGCCTTTTTAAAGTGTGTACGACGTACAGTTCTATTCATTGGGATACAATGAAAATAGATGAAATAAAAAAAGTGCTTTATTAAAGCATAAAATCAGTAAAAGAATAAGACTAAACTATGTTAAAGACTGTTAATGCAAAAACTATATTATTTCGATAAATGTTTGTTTTTATTTGATTATTGTTGTTTTTGACTTTGGTATGTATTTTTTTTATGTGTGTTATTTTTATTTAAAATTATAATAAAAAACAATGCATTATATGGATTCTATTTTTAAGATCTATTGTTGGAGTTGTAGATGCTATCCATCTGGAATTTACATAAACCTGCTTTTATTTCTACCTGCGCTGCTCAAAGATAAAGAGATCTCCCATCTAAAAGTTGGCATTGATGAGTCAAAATTTACGACCTTTATCTATGATTTATAATCAAAAATCAGGGTTTCACGCCAGCCAACAAGATGAGCAATATGAAGGGCTGATGACGCTTTGGACACAATATGGCTTTGAAATTCAAGTATTTGAATTAAGTCCAAACTCAAACTTTGATGAAATGATGAGCGATGTTTTATCTCGTCATCAAAATGCTCACGAGCGAGGCGTGGTCGTAGCAGCAGGTGGTGATGGGACACTAAATGCCGTAGCAAAAAAATTAATGCACACCGATATTCCACTTGGCATTATTCCATTAGGCACATTTAACTATGTTGCTCGCGCGTTAAATGTTCCACTCGATATTGTGCAAGCTGCGGAGGTGATTGCGACAGGGCGGAAACAAGATATTCATGTGGCAAAAATCAATGATCAAATTTACCTCAATAATGCCAGTTTGGGGCTATACCCCTTATTTATTAAAAAACGTGAATTGTATAACCAGCGATTCGGTCGCTTTCCGCTACATGCTTATACTTCAGCTTTAGATGTGTTGTTACGTGAACGTAAGTCCTTAAAGTTATCGGTCACCATTGATGGTCAAAAATATCCTGTCACTACGCCTTTAATTTTCTTTGGTAATAATCAATTGCAACTCAGCGATATGAAATTAACCATTGCCGAATGTGCTGCCAATGGTAAATTGGCAGGGGTGGTCATTACCAAAAGCGACCGACTTAGTTTATTCAAAATGCTTTGGCAATGGATACAAGGCAAAATTGAACAAGCCTCAGATGTTCATGTGTTCTGTGCAGAAGAAATTCGTGTGAACTGTAAAAAAGTGAGTTTAACGGTCGCACTTGATGGTGAGCTAGTGTCAATGAAAACACCATTAAATTTTTCAGTGCAAAAAGCCGCTTTAACTGTGATGGTGCCAAATGTTATTGCATCTGTCTGATTTGCATTTTGGGACAGAACGTGAGGTTTGTATCCGAGCGATACAACGCTTTTGTCAGCAATATCGACCTGAAGCAATTGTGGTTAGCGGTGATTTAACGCAACGTGCTCGTTTAAAGCAGTTTTTAGCCTGTCGTAAACTTCTTGATCAACTATCAGTTCCTTATTTAGTTGTGCCAGGAAATCACGATATCCCACTATTTCATGTGTGGAATCGATTTTTTTCTTCTTTTGAGCGTTATCAAACTGTTTTTGGGCGTTTAGAGCAGACTTTAGAAACGGAACATTTTTATGTTGTTGGTTTGAATAGTATTCGGCGGCGTTACCATACACGAGGGCATATTTCTCCAAATCAAATTCATTCGACTTATGCGCAGTTGAAAAATGCACCGCCTCATAAAATTAAACTCGTTGTATTTCATCAACCGTTTTATATTTCGACGGATATTCAAGAGGGCAAAGATTGCCCCGTGCTCGGCAAAATGGCATTGGAAAAATGGGGTGAAACAGGTTTGTTTGGTTTGTTGCATGGACATTTGCATCAAACTCGGGTGTATAACTTAACGGAAATTTATCAATTAAAGCTCAATCATCCCATTTATGACATTCACGCCGGCACCGCAATTTCCAGTCGATTGCATCATGATTCACGCAATAGTTTTAATGTGATTTTGGAGGATGGTGTGATCGAGCATTATTGGTTTAACGAGCAATCTAAACAGTTCGTGAAATCATCCAGTTAATTGTTCTGATAGATCGTCTCTATATGAAGAAAAAAACATCGAAACTGTGATTATTTTTTCATTTCCCCCTTGAAGCGTTTTTTTTCATCCCCACAAAAGTGTCATCGAAAATATTTTGTTTATTGTGGTTTAAACAGTAAGACAAATTCATTAAAAAGACCAAATCTGGTGGAGTTAATTATGAGCAATATTCGTCCCTTACATGACCGTGTAGTCGTTCGTCGCGTAGAAGAAGAAACCAAAACTGCGGGTGGTATTTTACTTCCAGGTTCTGCTGCAGAAAAGCCATCTCAAGGCGAAGTGATTGCGGTGGGTAATGGTCAAATTACTGACAACGGCGTTCGTGCTTTAGATGTGAAAGTCGGTGATAAAGTTTTGTTCGGTACCTATGCAGGTACGACCGTGAAAGTTGGCGGCGAAGAGCTTCTTATTATGAAAGAAGCTGACATTTTAGCCGTTCTTGAAGGTTAATTGACACTTCACTTATAAATTTTCAAATTCAGTATTTCAAAAGATTCGGAGTTTAATATGTCAGCTAAAGACGTAAAATTTGGTGATTCAGCGCGCTCAAAAATGATTGCAGGCGTAAACGTACTTGCAGATGCGGTAAAAGTGACTTTAGGCCCGAAAGGTCGTAACGTTGTCATTGACCGTTCTTTCGGTGCACCACACATCACTAAAGATGGTGTAACTGTTGCGAAAGAAATTTCTCTTAAAGATAAATTTGAGAACATGGGTGCGCAGTTGGTCCGTGAAGTATCTTCTAAAACTAACGACATCGCTGGTGACGGTACTACAACTGCAACTGTATTGGCTCAAGCAATTTTGAATGAAGGGATCAAATCTGTAACAGCAGGCATGAACCCAATGGACTTGAAACGCGGTATCGACCTTGCAGTAAAAGCAGTGGTTGCTGAAATTAAAGCCACTGCAAAACCTGCCTCAGATACTAAAGCAATTGAACAAGTGGGTTCGATCTCTGCAAACTCTGACGAAACGGTTGGTAAACTCATTGCACAAGCAATGGAACGCGTGGGTAAAGAAGGCGTAATTACCGTTGAAGAAGGTTCAGGCTTTGAAGATGCGTTGGACGTTGTAGAAGGTATGCAATTTGACCGTGGTTATATCAGCCCGTACTTTGCAAACAAACAAGATACGCTAACTGCTGAACTTGAAAATCCGTTCATCCTTTTGGTTGACAAAAAAATCAGCAACATCCGTGAATTGATCACGGTACTTGAAGCAGTTGCTAAAACAGGTAAACCACTTCTCATCATCTCTGAAGATGTTGAAGGCGAAGCCTTAGCTACACTTGTGGTTAACAATATGCGCGGTATTATTAAAGTATGTGCAGTGAAAGCACCTGGCTTTGGTGACCGTCGTAAAGCAATGTTGCAAGACATCGCAATCTTGACTGGCGCAACTGTAATTTCTGAAGAAGTGGGCATGTCTTTAGAACAAGCATCGCTTCAAGATTTAGGTACAGCACACAAGATTACGGTATCTAAAGAAAATACAGTCATTGTTGACGGTGCAGGTAATGCAGCGCAAATCTCTGAACGTGTGACTCAAATCCGTGCGCAAATCGAAGAATCAACTTCTGAATACGACAAAGAAAAACTTCAAGAACGCGTTGCTAAATTAGCAGGCGGTGTTGCGGTCATCAAAATTGGTGCGGCGACTGAAGTTGAAATGAAAGAGAAGAAAGACCGTGTTGACGATGCACTTCATGCAACGCGTGCTGCGGTTGAAGAAGGCGTAGTTGCAGGTGGTGGTGTGGCGCTGGTACGTGCGGCATCTGTGCTTGACGGTTTAAAAGGTGCGAATGATGACCAAAATGCAGGGATCAACATCTTACGTCGTGCGATTGAAGCACCTTTACGTCAAATCGTAGCGAATGCGGGTGATGAGCCTTCAGTTGTGATTAATGCTGTGAAAAATGGCGAAGGTAACTTCGGTTATAATGCTGCAACTTCTGAGTATGGCGATATGCTAGAAATGGGTATTCTTGACCCTGCGAAAGTAACGCGTTCCGCACTTGAAAACGCTGCATCTGTAGCAGGTTTAATGTTGACAACTGAATGTATGATTACTGATGTTCCAGAAGACAAGCCAGCGATGCCTGATATGGGCGGCATGGGTGGTATGGGCGGAATGATGTAAGCTGCATATATTTGGTTTAAGTTATTTAATTTAAAATA
>DAOMAH010000064.1:0-8078 GCA_035426725.1 Acinetobacter sp. | reverse complement strand
ACGTTGTTTTAATTCGGTCTGTTTTTGAATGAATTGAGTCGATTGCGTATTTGCATGCATACAGCCTTGCAAAGTAAGAGCTAAACCAATTAATAGCCATAAAGCATATATACGCATAGACGCTTTCATCCCTGAATAAGTCTTTTTATAAGCCCAAAATAATAGGCAAGTCAGATGAGTTTACTGCGACTTTGTTCTAGATGCTATGTACGGATAAATCATTTGCAATGATCTATCCGCTTATTTTCTATTTTTGGCGTGCCGTGTTGCGATAGGTATATAAAAACAAGCCGAAGCAAAGCAACATCAACCCAACCATCAAATGTACGCTGAAGGGTTCATGGTTAAATTGCATACCCCAAAAGGTCGCCAACACTGGCGTAAGAATTGTAATTAACATCACGGTGGTGGGTTTAATTTGTTGAATCAGTCGGAAATAAAAAATCATCGCCAATACCGAAGAAAACAATGCGCTGTATAGCAAAGCCAAACTGGTTTGCAAACTCGGCGTTTGAGTAGGCATATTTGCGATAAAAAAGGGTAATAAGCATAAATAACCGACCCACGACACTAAGGTTGAACCTGTGGTTTGAACAATCGGATGGATATTTGCGCTAATTTTTGCCACTACAAACATCGAAATCACATACAGTAAAACGGCAATTATTTCATAAACCACACCCAACATATCCAGTTGAATTTGTTCTGTGCCTATTCCTAACGTGAGCATTAAACCAAACACAGCAAGGATTAAGCCACCCCATTGACGTGCTAAAAAATGTTCACGTTTTAAAATAAAAACGGCAATTAAACCTGACCATAACGGTGCTGTCCCATAAATAATCGAAATCATTCCAGATGAAACTCGTGTTGCGCCCATATAGCAAAATGCCATCGAACCGAATAAACCCAATGCACCTGCGGCATAACTCATTAAAGCATTGCGGTTCAAAATGAGCTTGAGTCTAAAAAACTGCAAAAATATAAATGCTAAGGCGGTGGCAATACTAAATCGAATAAATAGACCCCAAGCCCAATGAATTTCATGTACAGTCAATACCGCCGCAAGGGGCGTAAAAGACCAAATCAGCACGACTGCAATAAATTGACCGACTGTAGCAGGGCGAGGGTTTGCTGAGGCTACAGTCGGTTGAACCTGCGTTGTCTGATTTAAATTCTGCTGTTGAAACTGAGACATGGTGTTACTCCTGTAATATGAACTTTGAGTGTGGTGTGGAAAAAATTAGGCAATAAAAAAGGTCGCTGTTGGGGCGACCTTGCGATTTAAGTGATGAATTTTTTAATGAATCATCAAATCAAAAACGTTTGCAAAGTCGCTTCGCACAGAAATGCGGACACGTCGCCACGTTGCGATGGCGAGAATGCTCAACACAATCGGTAGGAAATGTTTAGAAACGGATTTGCTGGATAACATGATTTGCATAGTCAAAATGGACTTTGTATTTTTATAACATGACAAAGAAACAAAACCTAGTTTTCCTTAAAAATAAAAGACACTTATCTACTAGGTTTTTATCGTTTAGAAAAAAGTATCTTTAAAATATTTCATTTCAAAATGCTTCTCAGCATAGATTTATCCTAAATAGGACTAAAATTTATTCTTCCAATACGGCCAGTTCGCTTCGGGTTTAAAGTGGTAATCCGCATCGAACCAATAGCTTCTTGGTTGTGCCGTTTTTTGTTTTAGTCCCATAATATTTAAAAGATTATCATCCAGCTGCGCGGTGTTAATCGCTTTGTTGTGATTCACGCCTGTCTCATGCATTTGGTCGTACCACATAATCACAGGGACTTGATAACCAGCTCTGGTATTTGGACTATGACCTGCATAATCAATCTCGTGACCGACTTCGTTACCGTGATCAGAAACGATGGTAAATGAACGAAAATCGGCAAAATGATTGGCTTGTAAGCGATCTAAAAATTGAGCAAATAACGAATCTTCGTAGAGCACGGCATTATCATAATGATTGCGTAATGAACGCACCCACGGATCAATATTATTCTGCTTGAGTTTTGTCTCTACAATATCATTACTTTCACTGCTGAATTTATTAAATGCAGCAGGATAGCGTTCTTGATAATTCGGATGAACGCCAATCAAATGTAGAATAATCAATTTTTTCGGACTAGGGTCGGCAAGTGCCACTTGATAATCAGGCAGCAAATTTTCATCGAGTGAGCTGCTACTGCGTCCTGAGCGATTATTTTTATACACCGCTTGATCTGCATACGAACCAAATAGGGATGCCAAATAACTATCATCTTGGTTACTTAACCAATAGATTTTATAACCTGCTGCTTTGGCATAGGCCAACATACTTTCAGTGGAATAATTTTTATAATCTGAAGCCGAACTTTCAGTGAGTAAAACACGTAAGGCATTCAGTGTAGATGGCGATGGTGAGTAAGCATTGCAAAATACTTTGAGTTGCCCCAGCCTTTTCGCAAGTTCGGGTGTGGTATTTCTAGGATATCCACAAACGCCCAAATTCAGACTGGTTAAACTTTCCGAAAGAACCAATACATGTGTTTGTTTGCTTTTGGCTTGATCGGTTAAGATTAAATTTTGTTTTGCATTGATATCCCATTGCTCATGCACGTGCTTGTGTTGTTTGATTCTGTCTTGAAAATCCTGAATCTTTATTTGATAGCTTGTCCAAAAGGCAAGTGGGTGAACCTTGCGAGAGGGTTTGGCGATGCAACTGGTTAAACTCAGAACGATTAATAAAATGATGCTACTTTTATAAAAATGACTTTGCCATAAATCAGCAAGATGCCTCGATTTTAAATACTTAAAAACTGTAACATGATAGATAATCGTGAGTGCGATTAAAGCGAAAAGTAGCAGGGCAATCCAAATCGCGTGCAACTCAAAAAATGACAAAGCTTCTTTAAGATGCGTATTTGCGATGGCTTCTATTATAAAATAGGCTTCATTATCGCTATCAAATAACCACCAAGTACTTGAACGAAGAAGCGAATCGAACCAAAAAATAAGCCACCAAATGACTGAGAGTAAATACCAAGATAGTTTTCTTTGTTGTACTGCAAGAATTAGAAATATGACACCAGGTAGAGATAAAAACACCAAGCGCAGCCCATCTGACACATTTCCTGCAAATATCAGTAAACCACCCGTAATCAGTGCGGGTAGTAAAAAAATAAGGAAAATATTGAATCTTTTTAAGCTGGACTTCATAAATGCAAAGCAGGAGGGGGAGAGCAACAGGCGTGCTACTATCCTTTTTCATCGGGTCAGTGTCAATCTGAATTTGAAAAGTTGTTGATCCGACGACAATTTAAATTTTTATTATTATTCCAATGGGTCATTTAAATTCTTATTTTCAGGATTATTTAGCAAATTAATTCAAAAAAAATTCCATTATTTCTTCGTAATTACGCCTTTTTGCAATGATATGTTAATAGCCATAGTGTTTGCTTAAAAGCTCAGTAATCATCATCAATTATTGATGTTCGTATTTGCCTATCCGTTTGAAAAAAATGGACTGTTTCAGGAATGGAATGAACAGCCATGTTATCTAAATTTTTTATTGAGCGACCAATTTTTGCAGGTGTGCTAGCCATTGTCATTATGGCGTTGGGCGTATTGGCAATTCTAAATTTACCTGTTGAGCGTTATCCTGATATCGCACCGCCTAAAATTACTGTTTCAGCAACGTATAGCGGTGCCGATGCAGCGACCGTAGAGCAAAGTGTCACGCAGGTTTTAGAGCAACAAATTCAGGGTCTCGATCATCTCCTGTATTTTAGTTCGACCAGTGATGCGTCAGGTCGAAGCCGCATTACCATTAGTTTTGAAAATGGGACTGATCCAGATACGGCACAGGTTCAAGTTCAAAATAAAATTAGTGGCGTCCTTCGCCGTTTACCCGATGCCGTACAACGTCAAGGGGTTAATGTCAGTAAGTCCTTAGGCGATACCTTTATGGTCGTCGGGCTCTATGACTCAACGGGCAAATCGAATAACATAAATTTATCCGACTATTTGTCTACGCACGTTTTAGATAATTTAAATCGGATTGATGGTGTCGGTGAAAGTGATGTGTTTGGTTCACAATATGCCATGCGTATTTGGTTAGACCCGAATAAACTCATTCAATATCACTTAATTCCAAATGATATTGTCAACGCAATCACCACGCAAAATACCCAAACAGCGGCAGGTGCAATTGGCGATTTACCTGTAGTTCAGGGTCAATATTTAAATGCTAAAGTTACCGCTGGTTCTCGCCTGAAAAGTATTCAGGATTTTGAACAAATTATTGTTAAATCTAATGCTTCAGGCAGTTTTGTTTTATTAAAAGATATTGCACGTGTGGAACTCGGTGCAGAAAATTATCAATCGTTCAATACCATCAATGGTTATCCAGCGGCAGGTTTAGGCATTTCCTTATCTTCTGGGGCAAATGCAATTCAAACCTCTAAAATGATTCATCAGACTTTAGATCAGCTTTCGACACAATTACCTGCGGGTTATAAAATCGTCTATCCACGCGACAACACGCCTTTTGTACAAGAATCAATTAAAGAAGTAGTTAAAACACTGGTCGAAGCAATCGGTCTCGTAATTTTGGTGATGTTTCTGTTTTTACAAAGTTGGCGCGCGACCCTCATTCCGAGTATTACCGTGCCGATTGTCATTTTAGGGACATTCGCTGTCCTTAATTTACTTGGCTTTAGTATTAATACCTTAACTTTATTCGCGTTAGTTTTAGCAATCGGTTTGTTGGTGGATGATGCCATTGTCGTAGTCGAAAACGTGGAAAGATTGATGCATGAAAAGCATTTATCAGCAAAAGAAGCTGCCAGTGAATCCATGCAAGAAATTAGTGGAGCATTAATTGGAATCACGCTTGTATTAACCGCTGTTTTTATTCCAATGTCGTTTTTTTCAGGTTCAATTGGGGTCATCTATCGTCAGTTTTCTATTACTTTAGTCGCTGCGATGGTGTTGTCATTGGCGGTGGCTTTGGTACTGACACCTGCCTTATGTGCTTTGATCTTAAAACCTAATCGTCAACCGAAGAATTGGGCAAATCGCTTTAACCACAGCATTGACCAATTAAAAGATCGTTATCTTCGATTGGTACAACGAAGCTTGATACATAAAAAATCCATCTTGGTGATTTTTATTGCGTTAATTGCAACCTTTATGTTGTTCTATAAGGGATTGCAAAGCAGTTTTTTACCGAAAGAAGATCAAGGTATCTTAACTGTTCAATTTAAATTGGTAGATAGTGCACCGCTTTCAAAAAGTCAGGAAGTCGGCGAAGCCATTCGACAATATTTCTTGGACAATGAAAAAGAAAACGTAAATTTAGTGTTGATTCGTTACGGTCGTAATAACGCAGGTACAGGGCAGAATTTAGGACAAGGCTTCGTTGCATTAAAACATTGGGATGATCGAGCTGGGGAAAAAAATAGCGCTGAAGCGATTCGCAAACGTGCGCTCAAATATTTTAGCGAATTTCCAAATGCGCAAGTGAATGTTACTTTGCCGGCTTCGGTCAATGGTTTGGGTGCAACCGATGGACTGGATTTGTGGATTCAAGATATCAATGGTCAAGGACAACAATTTCTTGATCAGACCGTGAAACAGCTACAAAATCAAAGTGAGAAATATTCAAGTTTTGAAAAGCTCGATAAACAATCAACCGATAGTAAAGCGACTTTGAGTGTCGATATTGATCATAAATTGGCGTTGGCAAATAGCTTAAACCTCAATGATATAAATGATACGTTGTCGACGGTTTGGGGGGGTACTTATGTTAATGACTTTATTGATCGCGGGCGGATTAAACGGGTGATGTTACAGGGTGATGCGCCATTTCGTGCTCAATCTGAAGATTTATATGCATGGTCGGTGCGCAATAGCCAAAATGAAATGGTGCTGTTCAGTTCGTTTGCAACTACCAGTTGGAGTGGTACACCAAGTATCGTACAACGATACATGGGCTATAGTGCTTTGCAATTACAAGCCAACACTGCAAACGGTCAATCTTCTGGGCAAGCGATGCATGATATTGAGCAGTTGGTGAGTCAGCAAAACGGCTTGGCATTGTCTTGGACGGGTTTATCTTTGCAAGAACAGCAGTCTAGTCATCAAGCAGTTTGGCTCTATCTCATTTCTATTGGCTTTATCTTTTTGTGTCTTGCTGCATTGTACGAAAGTTTGCGGATTCCTTTGGCTGTGATGACTGCGATTCCATTGGGGATTGGCGGTAGTATTCTATTTGCACATTTGTTTGGTTTGCCAAATGATGTCTATTTCCAAATTGCATTGCTGACCACGATTGGACTGTCCTGTAAGAATGCGATTTTGATTGTAGAATTTGCGGCTATGGCACAGGCCCAAGGAAAAAATGCTGTGCAAGCTGCTTTACAGGGTGCAGGATTACGGTTACGTCCAATCTTAATGACCTCATTGGCTTTTGGTGCAGGCGTTCTACCGCTGGTATTTGCCTACGGTGCAGGTGCAATCAGCCGTCAAGAGATTGGCATTAGCGTATTAGGGGGCGTGATTTTTGGTACGGTACTGGTCTTGATCTTTACCCCATTTATGTATGTACTGGTTTCTCAACTATTTAAACGCCCGTCGAAAGAAACGGCTCAAATAGAAAGTTAAGCCTTGGGGGATTATGGATGATTGAAAAGACAGTGCAGAAGAAACTAACGCAACAACAAGCAATTGTTGTAGAACGAGACTTAGCAAAATTTGCCAATACCATGGATAGTTTGGTTCGGATTCCATTTACCAAACAAGGACTTGGGGCAGATGCCGCACTTAGTACCGTGCCTTTGGTTGGCGATTTGGCAGGCTTTGCATTAACGCTCTACGCTTTTAAGAAAGCCAAAGAAGTTGGTGTGCCGCAGCATAAGTTGAATGGTGTGGTAAAACTGGCGATTGTCGATATGTTGGTTGGTTTCGTTCCGATATTAGGTACGGTGTTCGATATTTTTATTCGCCCAAGCCGAAAAACCTTAGATATTGTGCACGAGCATATTCGTGAAGAATATCAGCTGCAAAGTGATATTCATGTGATTCATCCTTTTTTACATGAGTCTTTAGAACAAAAGCAAAAAACCTCGGCTTTTTGGCGCAATCCAGTCGTCAGTTGGATTTGGTTAAGAATGCCTGATTTGCTGGGTCTTATCGTGCTGATTTTATTGGGCATTGCGCTATGGGCGGGTGGACATTATGCATGGCAGTTGTATCAATCTGTTAAAGCCAATTAGCATCAAGCGCATAAAAATAAAGCCTCCAATTTGGAGGCTTTATGTTGTATCGGAATTCGATTATTGAACGTTTAATTGCTGTAAAGCCGCAACACGTTGTTCAATGGTTGGATGCGTCTGGAATAATGCTGCTAAGCTAAAGCCTTGCTCTTTACCTTCCGCAATCGCAAATGCTTTCATTTCTTTTGGCATTTGGTCTGGCACTTCTGATTCTGCTTGTAAACGGAGGAGGGCAGAAATCATGGCTTGTTTACCTGCCAAACGTGCACCTGCTTCATCTGCGCGGTATTCACGTTGACGTGAGAACCACATCACCACTGCCGAAGCTAAAATACCAAATACGATATCAAGCACGATGGTAATACCGAAATAGGCTAAACCTGGTGCTTCGCCGTCTTCACGACCAAACACGTTACGATCAATGAAATCGCCTGCGATACGTGCAAAGAACATTACAAAAGCGTTGACGACACCTTGAATTAGCGCAAGTGTGACCATATCACCATTGGCAACGTGACCAATTTCATGCGCAAGGACGGCACGAAGCTCATCTTTATTCATACGCTCTAAAAGGCCAGTTGAAACCGCAACCAACGCATCATTTTTGTTCCAACCTGTTGCAAATGCATTGGATTGGTATGATGGAAAAATACCCACTTCAGGCATTTTAATGCCTGCGCGCTGAGAAAGTTGCGAGACTTCTTGTAATAGCCATGCTTCCGCTTGGTTACGAGGTGCATTTGGGTCGATGAGTTCAGTACCTGTGGTTTTCTTCGCCATCCACTTCGACATGAATA
>DAOMAH010000063.1:0-8233 GCA_035426725.1 Acinetobacter sp. | reverse complement strand
TGACAGGTGCAATTATTTATGGCGGTGCAAATCGTCATTTAGATTTTAACCAACAAGAGCATCCTATCGTATTGCAGCTTGGTGGTTCAAACCCACAAGACTTAACAACTTGTACGAAGATGGCGCAAGACTGGGGCTATAACGAAGTCAACCTGAATGTCGGCTGTCCGAGTGATCGAGTGCAAAATAATAAAATTGGTGCATGCTTAATGGCAGAACCGAATTTGGTTGCAGAATGCATTCATGCCATGCAAAAAGCCGTTTCGATTCCTGTGACGGTAAAACACCGTATAGGTATTGATGATATGCATTCGTACGAAGAAATGTTGCATTTTGTCGATACCGTTGCCGCAACGGGCTGCACCCATTTTATTGTACATGCGCGCATTGCGATTTTGCAGGGTTTATCGCCGAAAGAAAATCGCGAAGTGCCACCTTTACGTTATGAAGACGTCTATCGCCTAAAACAAGAACGTCCGAATTTGACCATTGAAATTAATGGCGGCATCAAAACCTTTGCAGAAACAGAACACCATTTACAACATGTTGATGGCGTGATGATTGGACGAGAAGCCTATCACAACCCATATCTGTTGGCTGAGATGGGTCAATTATGGAAGTTAGAAGCTCCCGATCGTTTTGACATTATCGAGCAGATGCTACCGTATATTCATCAACGTGTTGCTGAAGGCGCACCGCTTTCAATTATTACTCGACACATACTCGGTCTATTTCAAAACTTGCCGGGAGCGCGTAAATGGCGTCAGGCACTGAGCGGTGGCAATGCGAAAACGATTACGGATATTGAAACTGCGATCAAAAATATTCAAAGTGCAATGTTACGTACAGAAGACTATCTCCGCGAGCAACAACCGTGAAATATTTAAAGTAACATCACTTAATTTATTTAATAAACAATATGTTATAACTTTTAATAAAATACCTTAGTCTATTTAAAATCAGCCAAATTGATCATTTTTAATACAAAATGGAAATATAATATTACAAATCATTTTATAAAATTCAAACAACTGTCAAGTAATTGAAATTAAAAATATTGTTGTTTTAAAAAATACGCTAAGTATCTAATCACAACCTTATTTAGTTATATTATTACATTACAAATGTGTTTTTTTCTTATTTATCACTTACTATCTGCAAGCCACGGAATTGGCGAATTCTTCAACAGTTTTTAGGATTGATTGAGATTGAACTATGATTTATGAAGCACCTTCATTTGATAATTCGATGATGCATGCTCAGACTCAAAATGCAGTCATGATGCTCAAAGAAACTCCTGCAGATATTGCAAAACCTTATACACCGACTCCAGAAATCGAATCAAAACAGATTGATATCGAAAAGTTTTCTGAAAAACTTTCTCGTATTTCTGCTTATCGTAGTACCGCAAAATGTGCGAAATCTATTCGTATCGCTTTGCAAACGGCGGGTGCGAAATTTACTCAGCACCCTGTTGCCGCGTCTGATTGGGGGGGTACATTAGAGCAGATTGGTTATCGTGAAATCGACCCTGCATTTGATAGCCCGATGGCGGGTGATATTTATATAATTCACCGTACCAAACAGCATATTTATGGTCATATCGCTGGTTTTTCAGGTACACAATGGGTATCTGATTTTAAGCAAAACAGCTATGACGTGTATAAAGACAAGACCGTAACTTATACTTATTATCGTTTAGGTTAATTGCTCAATCTGTGCCTGAATTTTAGTTGATACGCATTATTTAGGCTTTTTCATTTCTAATTTTTTCAATACTTCTGCAACTGCCGCCATCGCGAAACTTGAGGTCACCACGACCGCCGAGCCGTAGCCACCACAACGCAGCCCAGCACCCGCATTAAATGTCGTCTCATTTTGTGATGATTCACAGACAGCCACACTCATGGAGGGTTGTTCAACTGAATAGACACATGTAATTCCAAATTTCTCTTTCGGTTTTTTACAAATACCTTTAGAACGCAATTGAGTACGTAACTTCGCCAACATGGGGTCTTGTTCAGTTTTGGATAAATCCGCCACGCGAATGCTTAAAGGATCACGTTTACCACCTGCCCCACCTGAGACGATCAACGGAATTTTGTTAAACCGACAGTGCAGCATCAGCGCAAGTTTGGCTTTTACGTCGTCAATGCAATCTAAAATAATGTCAGGAATTGGATTGAGAGTTTCTTGCAGATTATCTGCACTTAAATAGTCATCCATCACATTAATTTTTATTCTTGGATTTATTTCTCGGCAACGTTCCGCCATCACCGCAATTTTTTCTTGTCCTAATGTCGATGTCAAAGCAGGAAGTTGACGATTGATATTCGATGCTGCGAGTACATCCATATCCACCAAAGTCAACTCGCCAATGCCAGTACGTGCTAAAGCCTCTACAGCCCAACTACCGACCCCACCAATTCCAATCACCATGACATGGCATTGTTCATAATGGCTGAATGCACTTTCTCCATAAATTTTTGCGACACCTGCAAAACGGCGGTCATATTCATCATTTTGGAGATCAGTCATGGAATGGTTCATTCTAAAAAATACCGTCGTATTTTATCAAATTAACGCGCTTATCGCCTATATCAACAGCGTAAGATCTACTTAAAAGAGAGATTAGAACATTCTTCAAACCTCGAAAAAGCAAATAATTCTCATTTTTATTTAAAAATATTCACTTTTTATCCTCATTCCACTTTTATACTAGCTTCAGTTTCCAAATTTGACCGATTGCCATGCCAAAAATAAGTTCTAAAAAATTCCCAATGCGTAAAATTATTTTAGTTGTCCTTGCAGGCTTAGTTATTGCCGCGCTTGCGTGGATGTATTTTAAGCCGAAGAATGAACAACCGCAGTACATTAGTGCAGAAGCCACTCAAGGCGATATCGAAGATTCGGTGTTGGCAACAGGCGTGCTTGAAGCAACTAAAATGGTCAGTGTCGGTGCGCAGGTATCAGGTCAGGTGAAAAGGGTCTATGTGCAATTGGGCGATCAAGTCAAACAAGGTCAGCTGATTGCGCAAATTGATTCCATTCGCCAGCAAAATGAATTTAAAACTGCCGAAGCCAGTATTAAAAATCAACTGGCGCAGTTAGCGGTACAGCAAGCCAATCTTGCCAAAGTAGAAGCTGAATATAACCGTCAAAAATCCATGTTTAGTCAAGATGCGACATCGCGTGCTGAGCTTGAAACAGCACTTGCCAGTTATAAAACTGCTCAAGCTCAAATTGCCTCGATTAATGCACAGATTGAACAATCTCGCTTAAATTTGGCGACGACCAAAGAAGACTTAGGCTATACCCGAATTGTTGCACCAATGGACGGGACGATTGTGGCGATTGTGACCGAGGAAGGTCAAACGGTAAATGCCAATCAAACTGCACCGACCATTGTCAAATTAGCCAAACTCGACACCATGACCATCAAAGCGCAGATTTCTGAAGCCGATGTAATGAAAGTCAAACAAGGTCAAACGGTCTATTTCACAACATTGGGCAATAGCGATAAAAAACATTATGCCAAACTTCGTCAAGTCGAGCCTGCCCCAAATTCAATCAATACCGAAAGTAATACCACCAGTAGTTCATCGAGTGCGGCGGTGTATTACAACGCCTTATTTGATGTGCCCAATGAAGATGGTCAATTACGCATTGATATGACCGCACAAGTTTATATTGTATTAGCCGAAGCCAAAAATGTGCTGACCATTCCAGCGGCAGCGATTCAAAATAAACGCCCAAACAAAAAAGAGCGTGGTGCGAACAGCACCGCACGTTCCACAGGAAAAAATAAAGACAACGATGATTCAAAATCACAACGTCCACAGCGTTTGAATTTAAGTGATGCAGAAAAAGCCTTGATTGCAGAAGGTAAAGCGTCAATGGGTTCTGTACGTGTTTTACAAGCGGATGGGACTGCGCACACCCAGCCTGTGCTGATTGGTTTAAATAACCGCGTGACTGCACAAGTGTTAAAAGGCTTGAAACAAGGCGATCAAGTGGTGATTGCTGATGCCAGCGATACCTCGAATGAGTCTGCCAAACGTAGTGCCCAACGTGCGATGAGAATGTAACATGACCCAAAATCATATTCAGCCCTCACAGCCCTTACTTGAGGTGACTGACCTGACCCGTGAATTCCCCGCAGGTGAAAGTACGGTACAAATCCTCAAAGGCATTAATTTAAAAATTTATGCAGGGGAATTGGTTGCCATTGTGGGGCAATCGGGTTCTGGTAAATCCACCCTGATGAATATTTTGGGTTGTTTGGATAAACCGACTGCAGGCAGTTATCGCGTCAGTGGTCGAGAAACACGACAACTCGAACCCGATGAACTGGCACATTTACGCCGTGAATATTTTGGCTTTATCTTTCAGCGTTACCACTTACTCGGCGATTTAACTGCGTCGGGCAACGTGGAAGTCCCTGCGATTTATGCAGGCGTTGAAAGCCACGTGCGTCAACAACGCTCAGCGGAAATATTGTCTGACCTTGGTTTAGCGGAACGTTTACACCACCGTCCGAGCCAGCTTTCAGGTGGTCAGCAACAGCGTGTTTCAATTGCACGTGCCTTAATGAATGGCGGTGATGTGATCCTTGCCGATGAACCTACGGGCGCATTGGACAAAAATAGCGGCATAGAAGTCATGCGGATTTTGCGTGAACTGAATGCCAAAGGTCATACTATTATTTTAGTCACCCATGATTTAAATGTGGCAAAAAATGCTTCACGTATTATCGAAATTAGTGACGGTAATATTATTTCTGACCGTGCGAATACGCCTGAACATGGCGAGCTCGACACAGAACCGCAAACTTTAGTGCGTACGCCACAAAAGAAAACGTCAGCGTGGCGATCTTTTTTTGATCGCTTAGGTGAAGCCTTCCACATGGCTTTATTGGCGATGAATGCACATCGCATGCGGACTTTTCTGACCATGCTGGGAATTATTATCGGGATTGCATCGGTGGTTTCGGTGGTTGCACTCGGCAATGGTTCACAAAAAAAGATTTTAGAAAATATCAGTAGCTTGGGAACCAATACCATTACCGTTTTTCAAGGGCGTGGCTTTGGTGATAACTCACGTGCTTCACAAGTTAAAACCTTGATTCCTGCCGATGCTGATGCCTTGGCTGAACAGCCTTATGTTGATGGTGTGAGTCCGTCTGCTAACACCAGTGTCAGTTTGCGCTTTAAAGATACGGAAGCCTCTGCCACGGTGAATGGTGTCAGTGCGGATTTTTTCTATGTCAAAGGAATGAACTTTAAATCAGGTCAAGCATTTGACAAAAACAGTGTGATGCAGCGTGCGCAAGATGTGGTGATTGACACCAATACAGAAAAAACTTTCTTTGCCGATGGTACCAATCCTGTCGGTCAAGTCTTGCTTTTGGGCAGTGTTCCGAGCCGTATCATTGGCGTGATTGATGCACAACAAGGCATGATGGGCAGTTCAGACAGCTTGAATGTGTATCTGCCCTATTCCACTGTCATGAGCCGAATGCTCGGACAATCGAATGTCAGAAGTATCATCGTGCGTATTAAAGATGAATATCCAAGTAGTGCTGCTGAAAATGCCATTCTAACTTTGCTCGAACAACGTCACGGCGCACAAGATGTATTTACTCAAAACTCCGACAGTATTCGAGAAACCATTCAACAAACCACAGCGACCATGACCTTGCTTATTTCGGCTATTGCTGTGATTTCTTTGGTGGTCGGCGGGATTGGTGTGATGAACATTATGCTGGTTTCAGTCACTGAACGGACGCAGGAAATTGGCGTTCGTATGGCAGTCGGTGCCCGACAAAGCGATATTTTGCAGCAATTTCTAATTGAAGCCATTTTAGTGTGTTTGCTTGGTGGTGTGCTCGGCGTACTGCTTTCTTTAGGTATTGGACAAGTGATTGGGCATTTTGCCAAAGATGTGATTCAGATGAGTTATTCCACCACGTCGATTGTCGCGGCATTTGTTTGCTCAAGTTTGATTGGAATAGTTTTTGGGTTTTTACCCGCACGAAATGCGGCACAGCTCGACCCAGTCGCTGCTTTGGCAAGAGAATAGAATCTCCCCTAACCCCTCTTTAAAAAGAGGGGGAATTCAGCCCTTTCCAAAAGAGCTCGTTTAGCAATATTAATTAGGTGAGATTTTTATGGATAGACCAATGATGCTTGAGAACGTCATCCGCAACCTGCGCGAAGATAAACAAAGCAATGCTTTGTCTGAGCGCAAGATGAGCAGCTATGCTGCGAATGTGGGATGCGGATCTTACGTTGCTATAACCGCAACTCAGGTTTTGCCTACTTTTCCCGAAATGAGAAACAACGTTTCGTAAGGTAGGTCGAGCCGAAGGCTTATCCGATAATACGATGAGAACTCGGCAAGACACCGCTCTGTTGCTATGAAGGACAAACAAAATGAAAAAGATTAGTCTTGCTTTATGTTTAAGCACAGCACTCGCAGGCTGCTCTGCCGTAGTAAAAACACCGTATCAAGCTCCTGCTGTACAAATGCCACAGCAGTTCCAATATGATGCAAAAAAGAATAAAAATCTGAATTTAACTGATCAATGGTGGACGCTATTTAATGATGCTCAACTCAATCAATTGATCGAACAAGTGCTTGCCAAAAACAGCGATTTAAGCGTGGCGGGAATTACCCTCAAACAAGCTCGCTTACAGGCAGGTTTGGCTGAAAACAAACAAGGACTGCGTACCAGTTCAAGTATTTCGACAGGTCATAACTATGATTTGGGTTCAGGTAATGACAGTTCACGCGGTTTATCCACCAGTGTTGGCGTGAGTTACGAATTAGATTTGTTTGGCAAACTCGCCAATCAGACTGAAGCAAGCCGTTGGGAAGCTTTAGCTACTGAACAAGACTTGCAAGCCACCGCACAAAGTCTTGTGGGGACAACGGCAAAGCTGTATTGGCAACTGGGCTATCTGAATGAACGCTACCAAACCATTCAGCAAAATTTAGCTTCGGCGCAAAAAATTTATTCACTGGTGCAAACTCAGTACAAAATGGGGGCAGTTTCAGGCTTAGATTTAACCCAAGCGGAGCAATCGGTACAGAGCCAAAAAGCCAGTTTGAGTCAGATTACACAACAGCGTGTAGAAGCACGCACGGCGATTGCTGTACTTCTACATGAACCTGTACAGCAACTGAATATTCAAGAACCGAAACAGCTACCACGAAATGCGCTACCAAATATCGCAGTTGGTTTACCTGCGGAAATCTTGGCACGTCGCCCAGACTTACAAGCGGCTGAATTACGTTTGCGTAAAACTTTAGCCAATAAAGATGCCACCAAAGCCAGCTACTATCCTTCAATTAATTTGACGGGAAATCTTGGGGCTTCGAGTACATCATTAACCCAATTGTTACAGAACCCTGCTTTAACATTAGGCGCAAGTTTAAGCCTGCCGTTCTTGCAATATAATGATATGAAGAAAGATATTGCGATGAGTGATTTGGACTATGAGAAAGCGATTATTCAGTATCGCCAAACCTTGTATCAAGCCTTTGCTGATGTGGAAAATGCCTTGTCGAATCGCACGCAACTGAATCAACAATTACAACTGCAACAACGTAATGTCGAATTGGCAACTAAGACTGAACGTTTGACCGAAGTCCGTTATCGTAACGGTGCGATTGCCTTAAAGAATTTACTTGATACACAAGAAACCACACGTAATGCACGACTTAGCTTGGTTGAAAGCAAGCAGAATCAATACAATGCGTATGTGACCTTGATGCAAGCTTTGGGTGGAAGTCCTGTAAAAGAGTTACCAAAAAAATAGCACGCAAGTTGCTATTGTTTATTCTCTTAAAGTTTTTGGCTCATTTTGAATGAGCTGAGAACTTTTGATTTTACTCATTAACTTCTTTGTATTGACGTAAACATCAGTGTTTTATATGCTGAGCAAAATATAATTACATCTAATAAGATTCAAATTGGTTATATGGCATTTTCATTTTGGTTATGCGGCAAGTATGCCGTATCAATGTAGTTAGGTTATTATGAATATCATCGACTACTTCGCCGTTACTGCAATCATAAGTACATGCACTACCATTCTAGGTTGGTGGCTCAAGGTACGCCTTGATAGCTCAATAAAGTATGAATACGACAAAATTATTGAAGTATTTAAATCCGAGTTAAAACGCTCTGACATCCTATTGGCAGAGCGCCTTTCTACTTTCAAGGCTA
>DAOMAH010000062.1:0-8283 GCA_035426725.1 Acinetobacter sp. | reverse complement strand
GGAAGATCAAGAGCAAGCCAATCAATTGATTGTGAGCACAAATCAAAACTTAGATGTTCAATTAAAGTCTCTCGATGGCATGCAAGAGCGACGCAATGCGATTATTGAGCGAATGAAGCTCATTCAAGGTTTGCAAGGTCAGCGCCCAGTTACTGTGCGTTTGGTGGATGAGTTGGTTCGTGTGACGCCACCTACCATGTATGTGACTAAATTTAGCCGCACTGGTGATAAGTTTACCATTGAGGGTAAGGCGGAGAGTCCAAATACAGTGGCTGAATTGCTGCGTAATTTAGAGGCTTCACCTTGGTATCGCAATGCATTTATGAATTCGTTCTTAGCTGCAGAAGAGAAAAAGGATAAGATTGCAAGTTCGCTAGTGCCTCGAGTTGAGGAAACTTATGGTACTTTTGTTGTTACTGTAGATTTGGGTGAGATCGGTACAACAGTAGAGGCTGATCCTGCAGCGAATTCAGCAGTACCGGGGGGTGCGCAATGAGCCAAGAAGAATTAAATGCACTCAATCAAGATGTTGATGCAAAGAAAAAGAAAATGACAGTGGAGCAGTTCTTCCAACAGTTTAATACGTTGGATATGAATAATTATGGTAGTTGGCCTTTATCGGTCAAGATCACTTGCTGGATCTTTGTTTTCTTAGCGGTTTCTGCACTGGGTTATTTTTTGGTTGTTAAACCTCAACTAGATCAAATTGCTAATGCGCAGGTGCAAGAGCAGAACTTATTAAATGAGTTTAAGGAAAAAGACTCAAAGCTACGTAATTTGCAACTTCTGCAAGCTCAATTGCAAGAAATGGAAGCAAGTTTCAATCAGCAGCTTGAACAGCTGCCAAAAGAGACGGAAATTCCAAGTCTAGTTGAAGATATTAACCTCACTGGTGTGAATTCAGGCTTGAAGTTTAAAAATATTCGATTGGAAAGTGAAGTTAAGCAAGAGTTCTTTATTGAACAACCAATTAGTATTGAAGCTACTGGTGATTATCACGCATTTGGTGCATTTGTAACGGGAATTGCTGCTTTACCTCGTATTGTTACGTTACATGATTTTACAGTGGAAGCAACAGCGAGTACTGAAAAAAAATCCGATATCCCAACAGTGAATTATTCGGTTAAGGCGAAAACTTATCGTTATATCGGTGTGGATGATCAGGCAGGTGAAGCTGTAACTCCTGAAGCGCCTGGGGCGGCAACCCCTCCAACGACTCCGCCTGTTCAGGGAGGGAAATAGTCATGAATAAGTACAAAATTTTATTGGGTATTTTGACTTTTAGCAGTCTAGTCGGTTGTGATTCTCGTATCGATGCGGTGAATCAACGAATGGCAGAAATTCGAAACGAGCCTGCTGCGCCAATTGAGCCAGCACCTATATTTTCGCCGGTACCGTTGTTTAATTATGCAGCGCATCAGTTGAAGAGCCCGTTTATGCCGAGTTCGTTGGCGGCTGAATTGAGAATTATGGCAGGTAAGCAGGTCTATCCGAATTTCAATCGTCAACCACAGCCTTTGGAAAGTTACGCACTTGAATCTCTGAATATGAAAGGCAGTATGCGTGGTAAAAATAATACCACCGTAGCGTTGATTCAAACGCCTGACCGTCAAATTGAACGCGTACAAGTCGGTAGTTATTTAGGTGTAAACCAAGGGCGTATTGTTAAAATTAGCCCAACACAAATAGATTTGGTGGAAATTGTACCTGATGGGCGCGAGGGGTATGTTGAAAGACCTCGTACACTCGTTTTAATTGGGCCAGCACCGTAAGATTAAGGGAATAACAATGAAAAAACAGTTTAAAAATTCTATATTTGGGGAAGCGAAGACCATGAATCATGCGTTCCGTCAATTTTCAATGGGTGCAGTCGCAATTGCGGTGATGCAGGTTGCTTCAGCACAAGTCAGTATGACGAATATTGTGCCAATGAGTTTGGCTGACCAGGGCACGGAAATTCGTGTCATGTTCAATGGCTTGCCTCCTCAGCCTCAGGCTTATCAGCTTGAGCAACCGTCACGTTTGATTTTGGACTTTGACAAAGCTCAGCAAAGCTTGAAACAAACGTCTATTCCAGTTTCAACCAATGAAGCAAGTTCTGTGGAAGTTGCTGCTGATGACCAGCGTTCTCGTGTGATTGTTAATCTTAAAAATGCAGGTGCTTTTACCACGCGTGTAGAAGGTAATACTTTTGTGTTGAAGATTAATTCAGCACAAGCAGCGGCAAATAATGCACCAGTCGCAGCGCGTCAAGTACAACAAGGTGTTTCTAATATTGGGTTCCAACGTGGTCATCAAGGTGAAGGCCTGGTGGTCGTAGATTTATTGGGAACTAATACGCCGATTGATGTGCAACAGCAAGGTAGCAAGATTATTGTACGTACAATGGGGAATAAAATTCCAACTCATTTAGCTCGTCGTTTGAATGCCAATGATTTTGCTACGCCTGTCGGCAGTATTGATGCTTACAATGATAAAGGGAATGGTGTCATCACAATTCAAACTTCTGGAAGTTATGAATATATGGCATATCAAGCTGAAAACAAATTGACCATCAGTTTGAAGCGTCCCGAAGACAAATCACCTTTGAAAACTAAAGTACAAACCTATACGGGCAATAAGATTTCTTTAGATTTCCAAGACATCGAAGTGCGTCGCGTATTGCAATTGCTTGCTGATTTTACAGGCATCAATATGGTGGCTGCGGATACGGTACAAGGTAATATTACGCTACGTTTAAAAGATGTTCCTTGGGATCAAGCCTTAGATATCGTATTAAAAACCAAAAATTTGGATAAACGACGTAATGGAAGTGTGATTTGGATTGCTCCTGTTTCTGAGTTGATCAAAGCAGAGGAAGAACAAGCTAAAGCCCTCGCACAGAGTATTAAATTAACACCATTACAGACGGAATATATTCAACTGAGTTACTCAAAAGCTGAAGATATCGAGCGACTAATTACTCAAGGGAAAAATGCTAACAGTTCCAACAACAGCAATTCAAATTCTACTGGCCTAAATAATTCTAGTGATGATTCTCTAGGTGGTGGGTTGTTGAGCTCAAGAGGGACAGTGTCGATTGATCCGCGTACCAATACCTTAATTATTAACGATACTTCACAGAAAATAGATCAAATTCGTAAAATGATCGATCTATTAGATGTTTCGGTTAAGCAAGTGATGATTGAAGCGAGAATTGTACGTGCAAGTACCGATTTCACCAAAGAGATGGGGGTGAAATGGGGGATTTTGTCACAGGGTATTAACTCTAACAATGATTTATTGGTTGGTGGTAGTGATACAACGCTTTGGAATTTGAAAACACCTGATGATGATGGGAAATACACAATTGAACGTCCACAAAACTTAAATGTGGATTTGGGTGCAGTTACGCCAGGGGCGAGTCGTATCGCTTTTGGATTGATTAGTTTGTCTGATTTTATGTTGGATTTGGAATTATCTGCAGTACAAGCTGACGGTTATGGTGAAGTGATCTCCACTCCAAAAGTTTTAACTGCAGATAAACAGGCAGCTAAAATTGAATCAGGTACACAAATTCCTTATACGTCTTCAACGGGTGCAGGTGCAACCGCTGTGCCAAAAACTGAGTTTATCAATGCTACGTTGAGTTTGGATGTAACGCCAAGTATTACGCCAGATGGCAAAGTCATGATGAAGTTGAATATTGCGAAAGATTCACCGGGTGCGCCGACGCCAACTGGTCAGTTAACGATTAATAAAAACTCGATTGATACCAATGTGTTGGTCGATAATGGTGAAACTGTGGTGTTAGGCGGTATTTTTGAGCAAGAAAATCTCAATCAACAAACCAAGGTGCCATTCTTGGGTGATCTACCTTACGTAGGTCGATTATTCCGTCGTGATATAAAAACCGACAACAAACGTGAACTGCTTATTTTTGTGACGCCAAGAATTGTTAATGACACTTTGACGAGAAATCATTAATATATTTCAATCATTGCAATGAATATAGGTGGCGCGTTGCTAGGCAAAGCGTTTCAAACCCTACCGAATATCTATTTGGTAGGGCCAATGGGGGCGGGGAAAACAACAGTTGGTCGACATTTGGCCGAGTTGTTGGGTCGTGATTTCATTGATAGTGATCATGAAATAGAACGTAAAACTGGTGCAACTATCCCATGGATCTTTGAAAAAGAAGGAGAAGTGGGATTTCGTTTGCGTGAAACCAACGTGATCAATGATTTAACTTCCCGTTCTTCTTTGGTTGTTGCAACCGGTGGTGGTGCTGTCACGCAGTCTGATAATCGAAAGTTTTTAAATCAACGAGGTATTGTGGTTTATCTTTATACCCCAGTTGAACTTCAACTCCAGCGAACCTATCGCGATAAAAATCGCCCATTATTACAAGTAGATGATCCAGAAAAAAAATTACGTGATTTATTGTCTGCGCGTGACCCTTTGTATCGTGAGATTGCACATTACATTATAGAAACGAATCAAGGGGCTGCTCGCGAATTAGCGCAGAAGATCCTACAGCTTATTTCCTCTCAGCAAGTCAAGTAATTGGTTTATTTCTATGCAAACATTACATGTTGAATTGGGGGATCGTCGTTATCCCATTTTTATTGGTAGTCATTTAGACCCTAAAACATTGCTCGAACCCTATGTTAGTGGTCGACAAGTAATGGTCGTTTCAAATACTACTGTAGCTCCATTGTATTTTCAGCGTTATGCCGATGCTTTGTTGCAGCTCGATAAACACGTTGCGAAATGTATTTTGCCTGATGGTGAGCAATACAAAGATATTCAGCATTTGAATTTGATTTTTGATGCCTTATTGGAATCAGGATTTAATCGTGATTGCACTGTATTGGCTTTGGGTGGTGGTGTTGTTGGAGACATGGCGGGATTTGCCTCTGCCTGTTTTCAACGGGGTGTAAATTTTGTGCAAGTGCCGACTACATTGTTATCTCAAGTGGATTCGAGTGTAGGTGGAAAAACCGGTATTAACCATCCCTTGGGCAAAAACATGTTGGGTGCTTTCCAGCAACCTCAAGTGGTGTTGGCGGATATGGCACAGTTGGAAACATTGCCAGATCGCGAGTTATCAGCGGGATTGGCGGAAGTTATTAAATATGCATTGCTTGGCGATATCGATTTCTTGGTCTGGTTAGAGCAAAACATGGATGCTTTAGTTGGTCGCGATGCTGATTTACTTGCTGAGGCAGTTTATCGCTCGTGCGTACATAAGGCTCGAATCGTTGCAAGTGATGAAAAAGAACAAGGTGATAGAGCGCTATTAAATTTAGGCCATACATTTGGCCACGCCATAGAATCATATTTAGGTTATGGTCAATGGTTGCACGGAGAGGCTGTTGCAACAGGTATGGTGATGGCGGCGGATTTGTCCTATCGTTTAGGTTGGATTTCGAGTGAAGATGTTCGACGTACAAAAAATATCATTGCACGGGCGAATTTGCCGATATCATGTCCACACATTCCTCTAGATGAATTTTTGGCTTATATGTCGCACGACAAAAAAGTTTTAAATGGTCAATTGCGCTTAGTTCTACTCAAACAATTGGGTCAAGCAGTGATAACGAAAGATTTTGATGTTGGATTAATGAAGCAATCTATTCTTGAAAATCAATCTGTATAATTAATAATTTAGGAAAAGCATGGCTGTGTCACGATCTATTTGGCAACATATTCAACAATCGACTTGGCTAGGATTTGCAATTGTTTGCTTAATTGCGGCCTTGGTTTTTTGGGGAATGACTGATCGAGATGATGTGCTGGTTGAGGTTAAGCAAGCTAAAACTGAAACGCAAATACAAATTCAGCCAGAAAAAGTTGCTGCAACAGCGCATTTAGGTGCACTTTCTGAGGAAGTGAAGCCGTTGGATTTAACCACGCGTGTTGTCGTCGCCAACGAACATGCAGCAGAATTTCGTGGCACAAAGTTTATTAAAGAAAATCAGCGTCAATGGACCGTGGAAATTTTTCGGAGCTCGGATGAAGCGATCGTCAAAAACTTTTTGCTCAATCGAGCGGACCGCAAGAAATTTAGTTATCTGCGTTTAAATAGTCCTGATCAAGCTGAACAGTATGTTTTGATTTATGGCTTATTCGCCAATGCCGACGATGCCAATCAGCAATTTGCTCAATTAGGTTTAACTTTACCGAAGTCGATTCAAGCAAAAGCGCAACTTTTATCAAGTTACACGGATTTGGTTAATGACTTGGGTTCGGAGGAACTGAAATTATCATCTGGTCCTTTATACGCCATTCAATTAAAACCTGCCGCACTTCCCAAAGTGGATGAAACTTTTTTGCTGGATACAACGAGAGCTTTGCGCAAACCAAGCCATGCAGGCAATCGTAATTCAAATATTGATCCTTTAACTGCTATTAATACGACAGTCACTCAGCGTGATGCGCAGGGCAATGTGGTAAATGTAAAACAAAGTCAATCTACTCTGCCAGCCAATCAAAGTGCAGAAAAAGTAAAAGAAAATTCCAATGGTGTGGGTGCTGATGTAAGTGATCCTTTTAATTAGGATTGCACTGTAATTGCGCTAAATGAATTCAAATGTCACTGTATAATTTGTTTTAGTACGTTTTATTCTTTATAATTACGCTGCTTATTAATTGCTATTTTATTTTCTTAATAGTTTAGTAAGTGTATACGTTTTTGGCATATTTTTTGCCTTTTGTGGCGCCAGTTTTTCTGTCCGTTGTCCTTTTGTGCTAAATCTCTCATTAGTTGATTGAAATAGAACATTTTTTATTTATTTGGCTGTTTGAAGTGTAATAACTGAAAACACTTTATCTCGTGAAATGCGCTGATTCTTGTAGAATAAAAGCGTATATTTACACATTCGCCAGTAAAAATGTTTTTGCGAAGCATTGAACTTTATTGAAGTTAATCGACAATATTGCAGAAAATGAATTGATTGTTTGCTGCTCGTAAGAGCCATGTTGAAAGAAGGGTACGCTATGCACATGCCATCGCCTAACACTGTAGCTCCCGCTCAAGGTCTATATCAGCCTGATGAGTTTAAGGATAACTGTGGTTTCGGTTTGATTGCCCATATGAAGGGTGAGTCGAGCCATCATCTTGTAGAAACCGCAATTCACAGTTTAAGTTGCATGACGCACCGTGGTGGTATTGCCGCTGATGGCAAAACAGGGGATGGGTGCGGATTATTGTTGGCGATGCCAAAAGCATTCTTTCGTGAGGAAGCAAAAAAACTGAGCGATATTACGCTGAGTGAAGTTTTTGCTGTTGGAACCGTATTTTTAAATCTTGATCCTGCAATTGCAGCGCATGCTAAACAAATTTTAGCAAAAGAGATCGAGTCTGAAGGCTTAAAAGTTTTGGCCTGGCGTGTCGTGCCAACCAATGTAGCTGCATTAGGCGAAATTGCACTTCGTTCTATGCCTGCATTTGAGCAGATTATAGTGAATTGCCCTATGGGGGTAACTGAGGTTGAGTTTAACCGTAAGTTATTTTTAGCGCGTCGTCGTGCTGAACAATTATTGATTAATGATTCATCATTCTACGTAACAACTTTATGTTCAACCGTCATTAGCTATAAAGGCTTAATGATGCCTGCTGCTATCGCAGATTTTTATACCGATTTGGCAGATGCGCGTTTAGCATCACATATCGTGGTTTTCCATCAACGTTTTTCGACCAATACTTTACCGCGTTGGCCGTTGGCACAGCCTTTCCGTTATTTGGCACACAATGGTGAAATTAACACGATTACCGCTAACCGTAACTGGGCATTGGCGCGTGTGCCTAAACTTGAAAATCCATTACTACCAGGTTTAACCGAGTTAAATCCAATTGTAAACCGTACCGGGTCGGATTCTTCAAGCATGGATAATATGCTTGAAATCTTGGTGGGTGGTGGTATGGATTTATTCCGTGCCTTACGTATGTTAGTACCACCAGCGTGGCAAAACGTCGAAACACTTGATGCAGACTTACGTGCGTTCTATGAGTTTAACTCTAAGCATATGGAAGCGTGGGATGGCCCTGCTGGTTTAGTCATTCAAGATGGCCGTCATGCGATTTGTATGCTCGACCGTAATGGTTTGCGTCCAGCGCGTTGGGTGATCACCAAAAATGACTATATTACCTTAGCTTCTGAGATTGGGGTGTGGGGTTATCAACCTGAAGATGTGGTTTCAAAAGGTCGTGTAGGCCCAGGTCAAATTTTAGTGGTTGATACCTTAACAGGGAAAGTGTTGGAAACGGATGATGTCAATAATCATCTGAAAACCATGCGT
>DAOMAH010000061.1:6203-8287 GCA_035426725.1 Acinetobacter sp. | reverse complement strand
CGTTTATCTAAAGCAAAATGAATGGCTTTTCGTGCCACTTGGTTATTGGTCAACGCCGCCAAGTGCATCGATTGAACCTGCAAATCGGTTATATTTGCGTGCACGCATTGAGGTTAAATAGACTGCATCACATTTGCCTGCATCAAAATCGGCTTGGGCTTTGGCTTCATCTTAATAAGGGATCAAACGTATATCTGCTTGCCAATTTTTTGCCATGATTGCCCATTCTTCTTTGACTTTAAAAGTTTCCCCTGCTTTTCCCATTAAATCGAAAATACATACTGTTTGTTTTGCCTGAATCTGGCTTGTTGCACTCATTAACAACAACGTCGTTAATGCAAACAAATTGTTCTTCATTCCTTTTTCCCCATGCTATAAAATCAAATAATTAAATCATAATGATTTCAAGGACTACATTTGCATCCTAATCCATTTATTGATTACACATCCTCTACGCTTGCTTTTTTGCGTAATTGTGTATTTTAAAACTGAATAATTATAATGGGATTCTTACTTTTTAAAGAGTGCCTTACATCAACTTTTCACTATTTTTAGATGATTTAATTCGATCAACATCGCGAAGATAAAAGTTTGCTTTCATGAGCGATGCCCTTAGAATGCGCTATCTTTTTGCTGTTATGCATACTCATGATCCAGTTTGACCAAGTTTCATTACGCCGCGGTGGACGCGTTTTATTTCAAAAAGCATCTATGCAACTGCATCCTGGTTGGAAAATTGGTTTAACTGGGGTCAATGGCGCAGGCAAGTCGACGTTATTTTCCGCCTTTTTAGGTGGTATAGAATCCGATAGTGGTTCTTTAACACGTCCTGCCGTGTGGACTGTGGCGCATATGGCACAGGAAATTAAAGCGTTACACATGAAAGCGATTGATTTCGTGCTGTCAGGTGATGAAGAATATTGGGAAATCCAAAATAAACTGGATCATCCTGACCAATTAAATGATGAAGAACTCGCCCATTTATATGGTCGTTTCGACGAAATTAATGGTTATTCTGCACCGTCAAAAGCCTCACAATTGATGGCGGGTCTAGGCTTTTTTGAACATCAATCACAACTTGATGTCTCCAGTTTTTCAGGCGGCTGGCGTATGCGTTTAAATCTGGCACGTACGCTCATGAGTCGTTCAGATTTACTGTTGCTCGATGAACCGACCAACCATTTAGACTTAGATGCCATTCTTTGGTTAGAAGACTGGTTAAAAGCTTATGAAGGCACGCTGGTTTTGATTTCACACGACCGTGACTTTTTAGATGCCATTACCGATCATATTTTACATATTGAAAATCAAGAACTAACGCTTTATACAGGTAATTATTCTACCTTTGAACGTACTCGCAGTGAACGTTTGGCGCAGCAACAACAGGCTTACGAGAAACAATTAGAAACACGCGCGCATTTGCAAAAATATATTGACCGTTTTAAAGCACAAGCCACCAAAGCCAAACAAGCGCAAAGCCGTATTAAACAGCTTGAACGGATGCAAGAGCTTTCCGCTGCCCATGTAGATACGCCGTTTACTTTTAGCTTCCGTGAACCAAGTAAAATGAGCTCCCCCCTGCTTGAACTGGAACAAGCAGATATTGGTTATGGCGATACATTGATTGTCACCAATGTGAATTTACAAATTACCCCGACCAGTCGTATAGGTTTACTCGGCATGAATGGTGCGGGTAAATCAACACTGATTAAATCCTTGGTCGGTGATTTAAAATTGATGCAAGGTCATCGTAAAGATTCAGAATTACTCAATATTGGCTATTTTGCGCAGCATCAAATGGATGCTTTGGATGGTAATGCCAGTCCGATGCTTCAATTGGCACGGATTGCCGATAAAAAAATCAGTGAAGCCAGCCTACGTTCATTCTTGGGGAGTTTTGGGTTTAGTGGCGAGCGCATGGATACGCCAAGTGAAAGTTTTTCCGGTGGTGAACGCGCACGTTTAGCTTTAGCGCTGATTGTTTGGCAACGTCCGAATGTCCTGATTCTCGATGAACCGACCAACCATTTAGACCTTGATATGCGTCATGCACTGACCATGGCGCTGACCGATTTTGAAGGCGC
>DAOMAH010000061.1:0-6103 GCA_035426725.1 Acinetobacter sp. | reverse complement strand
TACACATAGTTCCACGTGGAACACAGCAAAAATAAAAAGGCGATGGTTATTTCACCATCGCCTTTTTTAACATCATTTCAGCTGTTAAATGACAACTGACTTAGACTGGATTCAATTAAGCATCAATATCTGCATTCAAGGCATTTTCTTCGATAAATGCACGGCGTGGCTCTACATCGTCACCCATCAAACAAGAGAACATCCGATCAGCTTCAATTACATCATCAATCGTCACTTGTAGCATACGACGATTTTCAGGATCCATGGTTGTTTCCCACAGCTGATCAGCATTCATCTCACCTAAGCCTTTATAGCGTTGGATCATCATGCCTCGACGTGAATCTTGTAAAATATGCTGCCAAACTTGATGGAAATTATTCACTTGAATACGACGCTCACCTTTTTGTAGATAAGCTCCTTCTTCAATTAATTTAAACCAGCTCTTCGAATTTTTAAGCAAGCGCGCATACTCAGCAGAATTTAACAGACCTGCATCGAGCAAATACGAGTGTGGTAAGTTATGTACATACACGGTGACGCGCGGCCAATAATGCGCTGATTTTTCACCTTGCGAATTTTCACGTTCAAAAGATTCTAAAGTGATCTCAGGTCGTAAACTTGGTTGCAAATTAGCAATCGATACACGCAACTGTTCAGCCCAATTTTCGACATAATCACGTTCATGATTTTGATCCGCTTTGAATGCATCGAGTTCAAGTAAACCATCTAGCAAGCTAGCAGGATAACGTTGAGTTAACCGCTGTAAACTCTTTTGCGACACTTGATAGTCAGCAATCACCTGCGCCAATGCGACAGCAGTAATTGCAGGTGATTCAGCGCTAATATGTAAAGCAAGTTCATCAATTGCATTTGAAATTAAATAAGTTTCCAATGCATCATTGTCTTTGAGGTATTGCTCTTGTTTACCTTTTTTCAGTTTGTACAATGGCGGCTGTGCAATATAAATATAGCCACGCTCTACCAACTCAGGCATTTGACGGAAGAAGAAGGTCAACAGCAAAGTACGAATATGTGAACCATCCACATCCGCATCGGTCATGATGATGATTTTGTGATAACGCAATTTGTCTGGGTTGTATTCCTCACGTCCGATGCCACAGCCTAAAGCGGTAATGAGTGTTCCGACTTCTTGACTGGAAATCATCTTGTCAAAACGTGCACGTTCAACGTTGAGAATTTTACCTTTGAGTGGCAAAATCGCCTGCATTTTACGATTACGACCTTGCTTGGCACTACCACCTGCTGAATCACCCTCGACCAAATAAAGTTCAGACAAGGCTGGATCTTTTTCCTGACAGTCTGCCAATTTACCTGGTAAACCTGCGATATCCAAAGCACTTTTACGACGAGTCATTTCACGGGCTTTACGCGCTGCATCACGCGCACGCGCCGCATCAATAATCTTGCCTGCAATGGATTTCGCCGCTTGCGGATTTTCCAACAAATAGGCTGAAAATTCTTTATTCATTGCCTGCTCAACCGCAGGTTTCACTTCACTCGACACCAGTTTTTCTTTGGTTTGTGAAGAAAATTTTGGATCAGGCACTTTCACTGAAATAATCGCGGTCAAGCCTTCACGCGCATCATCCCCAGTAACAGCGACTTTTTCTTTTTTGAGTATATTTTCACTTTCCAAGTAGCTGTTTAAGCCACGCGTCAATGCAGCGCGGAAACCAGCAAGGTGCGAGCCGCCATCTTTTTGTGGAATGTTATTGGTAAAACAACGTACATTTTCCTGATAGCTTTCATTCCATTGCAAGGCAACTTCAACCACGATGCCACTGTCGGTATCCGTGGTGAAATGAAAGATCTCATTCAGATGAGTTTTACCTTCGTTCATATATTTTACAAATTCAGATAATCCACCTTCATAATCGTACACATGCTCAAGATTCACGCGTTCATCGCGCAGCACAATGCGTACACCTGCATTCAAGAATGAAAGCTCTCTTAAACGACGCGCTAGAATATCGACACTGAAAATGGTCTGGCTAAACGTTAGCTCACTTGGCCAAAAACGCACAACCGTACCCGACTTGTCCGTTTCTCCACACACACGCAATGGATATTGTGAATCGCCATGTTGATATTCTTGTTCGTGGATTTGACCTGCGCGGTAAATCGTCAATTGTAATTTTTTAGATAATGCATTGACCACAGACACGCCTACGCCATGTAGGCCACCTGACACTTTATAACTATTGTCATCGAATTTTCCGCCTGCATGCAGAATAGTCAAAATAACTTCCGCCGCAGAAATCCCTTCTTCAGGGTGAATATCGGTTGGAATGCCACGACCATTATCCGATACGCTAACAGATTCATCTTCATGAATCGTAACTAAGATTTCATCACAGTGACCTGCCAACGCTTCATCAATCGCGTTATCGACGACCTCAAACACCATGTGGTGTAATCCTGTGCCGTCATCGGTATCGCCGATATACATTCCAGGGCGTTTACGAACCGCGTCTAATCCGCGTAATACTTTAATACTAGAAGAATCATAAGCTTTTTCATTTGTTTGTTCTGCTTGAGAGACTGATTGAGACTCTGAACTCATGGTTACTCCCTAGTAAATATCTATTCTATTCAAAATGTGAACATAAAATTATGGTGCAGCAAGACTGACTTGACCGTGAACAACATGGAAAAATTGAAAAGAAATCGACAAATCTTTTAAATGTTTTACTACCGACTCATGCTCTAAGGTGGTCATGAAAACTTGACTTCCTAATTGACTCAATCGCTCAATTAAACGTTGCTGTGCAGCGACATCCAACTCTGCTGTCAGATCATCCAATAATACCACAGTTTCTTTATTTCTCGCATGAAGCATTGCAATTTGTGACAGTTTTAGTGCCATGATCAGCAGCTTTTTTTGCCCCCGAGAAAGGACATGATCAGCCAAACCAAATGGCGTTTTTAAATGTAAATCTGCGCGATGTGGGCCATATTCGGTGTAACGGCGATCGAGGTCTCTGGCATGATATTGAATCAAATCTTGCATCAAACCCTGTTCGGTGTGGAAGCCTGCACTATATTCCAATGCAATCTGAATGTTGGGTAATAATATCTTTAAATCGTCCTGAAAAAACTGATTCCATTGTTCAACAATACTCACCCTTTGCGAATGTAAAGCTTCACCATATTCGCTCAGCATTCTATTCCATGGCTCTATATCCGATAAACTAATATTCCGCCGTGTTTTCAACAAGCTATTTCGCTGTTTTAAGGCACGTGAGTAATATTGCCATGCTGCATAAAATTCAGGTTCCACGTGGAACATTAGCCAATCCAACAATTGCCGTCTTGGCTTCGCGCCATGATCGATAATATCGGTACTTTGAGGGTCAATATGTTGCAAAGGTAATAATTTTGCCAACTGTCCTTGCGTGGCAATCGCATCTCCATTGACCTTGATTAATTGTTCGCCAGAACTAAATTTCTGCATGCCTATACGTTCGCTCAACGACTGAGCAAAGACCACTGCATCATTGGCTTCGTGTTGAATATAATGTTTTGGCATGTGCGTACGGAACGATCGACCCGTTGCCAACAAATGGATGGCTTCTAAAATCGAGGTTTTCCCCGAGCCATTTTCCCCATAGAAAAGATTAAACGGTTGCAACTCATAAAGTGCAACCGTTTTTAAATTTCTTATCCGTTCAATATTTAAACGTTTTATTTGCATGATTTAAGCTCAAATCATGGCACGAATTAAACTCTCATCGGCATAACGACATAAGTTTGATCGGGTTGGGTCGGATCTTGCACTAAAACCGACTGATTCGCCTCACTCATGCTCATTCGAACATCATCGCCATCTAAAACCCCAAGTACATCTAAGATGTATTGCGCGTTAAATGACATCTCAAGTGGTGCATCATTATACTGAATTGCTAAATCCTCAACGGCTTCATCTTGTTCAGGATTATTGGCGCGTAACTGCAAAGTGTCTTGGCCAAAATTTAAAAATACACCACGTAATTTTTCATTACTTAAAATCGCAACACGCTGCAAGGATTGTTTAAAAACATCATGTGCAATCAACACGTGTTTATCACCACTACGCGGAATCACACGGCGATAATCAGGGAATTTTCCATCAATTAATTTCGTGGTAAAACGAACCGTAATATCACTCTGCTCTTTATCGCGGCTTGGTGTATTAATTGTGACATTTAGCAATTCACGACCAATCAATAAACTCAGTTGATTATCTTCAACACTCAGTAAGCGTTGCAATTCACCCACCGCTTTTCTTGGCACAATTGCTTGGATCAACTGTGACACTGTTGAAGATGCCAATACTTCACACAAAGCTAAACGATGTCCATCGGTAGTCACAGTACGTAATTGATTTTCATCAATTTCCAACAAAGTTCCCGTTAGATAAAAACGAACATCTTGTACTGCCATCGCAAAAGCAGTTTTTTCAAACAAGCGTTTTAATTCGCGTTGGCTAACTTGGATTTGCGTCCCCTGACTGTTTTCAGTGGTCAATAAAGGATAATCTTCAGCAGGAAGCGTACCTAATACAAACCGACTATTTCCCGATTTTAAAATACAACGTTGATCTTCTGTGATGTGTAAATCAATCAGTGCAGCGGTAGGTAATGATTTGCAAATTTCTACCAATTTTCGCGCAGGTACTGTCGTCTCACCCGCTTCCAAACATGCACCTTCCAACAAATTGGTGCTCGCAACCAATTCAACTTCTAGGTCTGAACCCGTAATGGTTAACGCGGTGGGCGTGGTTTGAATTTTGACATTTGAAAGAATATTCAAGGTATGGCGACGTTCAACCGCCCCCACGACATGAGATAATACATTGAGCAAACTTTCTTTAGCGATTTTCAAACGCACGATTAAATCCCTCTTCCACAGAAGCTAATAATGATTTTAGCTGTGTACTATGCGTGAGTTAAAAGCAGTTTGCAACTCTGAAAAAATAGATTAACTCTGCAATAAACGCAGCAAATTTTTATAGTCTTCATTAAAAATCGGATCTTGCTCACGCAAACTGGCGACCTTCTCACACGCATGCATGACGGTACTATGATCACGTCCACCAAATGCCATACCAATCTCAGGAAAACTATCTCCTGTTAATTCACGCGCTAAGCCCATCGCTAACTGACGAGGACGAGCAAATATACGCGTCCGTTTCGGGCCAACCAGCTCCTTGAGCTGAATTCGAAAATATTCACTTACCACACGCTGAATATTTTCAACGCTAATGGTTCTCGCACGAATTGCCAACACATCTTTTAAGGATTCACGAACCACTTCTAAATCGATGGTTGTGCCTTTAAAACGTGAAATTGCAACGACTTTATTCAAAGCACCTTCTAATTCACGTACATTAGCAACCACTTGTTGAGCAATAAATAATGCACAATTACGCGGCAAATCCACACCGCTATTTTCTGCTTTTTTCAGTAAAATTTCGATACGTGTTTCAATATCAGGTGGCTCTACCCCCACCGACAAACCCCAAGAAAATCGAGACACTAAACGTGGGTCGAGTTCCGTTAATTCTTTAGGATAACGATCTGAAGTTAAAATAATTTGTTTTGATTCATCTAATAACGCATTGAATGTATAGAAAAATTCTACCAAACTCGCTTCTTTTCCTGCGAGTAAATGAATATCATCAACTAACAATAAATCTAAAGAACGGCAGTTTTTCTTAAATTCTTCAACCTTACCTTTTTGTAAAGAACTCACAAAGTCCTGTACGAAGCTTTCAGAAGTCATGTACATCACGCGCGCATTCGGCTTGGCTTGCAACAAGGCATTTCCGACCGCTTGCATTAAGTGTGTTTTACCCAAACCCGTTGGGCCATATAAGAACAAAGGATTGTGTTGGGAAGCACCCAACTGCGTTAAAACTTTACGACAAGTTTCCGCAGCCATCTGGTTGGAACGACCTTCGACAAATAATGAGAAAGTGAATTGCGGGTTAAGCTGTTTTTTCTTTGGGATTTTATTGAGGTGTGGTGTGGTTTGGACTAAGTCCACTTCTTTCTTGGTTTTTAATGGTGCAGAAACTGGTGCATGTAATGCTGCTGTGGTC
>DAOMAH010000060.1:0-8344 GCA_035426725.1 Acinetobacter sp. | reverse complement strand
TTGGGTCTGGGTAAATACCCAAGAACAACACCAATAATGCAGCACCAAGAACCATGATCCCGCCCACTTGTGTACCCCAATGTGCATCGGCATCAATACGCGGTACGTCTGGTGGTGTCATATACATAACTACCATCACCCGTAAGTAATAATACAAACCGATACCGCTTCCCACCACGATCATTGCTGCCAAGAACCAATGGTGAGTTGTTACCGCTGCCATCACCACAAGGAACTTACCAATGAAGCCTGCCGTCAGCGGAATACCCGCCAAAGACAACATCATCACCGTTAAGGTCGCAGTTAAAACAGGACGACGCCAAAACAAACCACGATAATCTGCAAGACTTTGCGCTTCATCGACATTGTTATATGGACTCGACATTAACGCGACTGCACCAAATGCGCCAATCGTTGTCAACGTATAAGTAATCACATAAACCGTGACACTGCCTAAGCTCGCATAGGTCATGCTGATTAAAGCAATGAGTAAATAACCAAAATGTGCGATTGATGAATAACCGAGAATACGTTTCAAGTTAACTTGGCGTACTGCTAGTAAGTTACCAACTAAAATCGACATCACCGCAATGATGGTTAAAATCGTGATTAACGATTCAACTAAAATTGCGCCAGAAGTCAGCATGTAACGAACAAATAAACCAATAGTTGCTACTTTCGCTGCTGTCGCCAAAAAGGTTGCCATCGGTGCTGGTGCACCTGCATAGACATCTGGCGTCCATTTATGGAACGGCGCAAGTGATAGTTTGAATGCTACGGCAAAAATAATTAAAGCCAAACCCAACAATACCATTGGCTGTTTGATTGCAGTAAACAAGGCTTGAACAGAATCGTAGAACGATAATGACCCTGTATAAGCATAAATATACGCCATACCCATCAATAACATCGCAGATGCAGTCGCTGAAAGTACGAGATATTTAATCCCTGCTTCCAATGACTGACTACGTTGATAGGTATACGCCAACATGCCATAAACTGGAATCGACATTAACTCTAGACTAATAAAGAATGACGCGTAATGAGAACTCGCAACTAACAGCATTGCCCCTGCGACTGAACAGAGCAGCAGAATGTACAGTTCTTCACGGTTATCTTTATAGGTTTCAATATAAGCATGTGACAACGTACAGCACGCCAATGCAGCAACTAGAATCAAGAATTGATAGAGCATGGTAAACGGATCGACCATGAACATATTCATGACATTCATTGGTGCAAAATGACCACTTAACGCTGTATAGGCGATATAAATCACCGATAGGTTTAAACCAATCACTGACGTGGTCGCCACAAGGTTGTGATTACGTTTAATTGCAATCAACAACATCACCACAACCGCAGTCAACGCCACGATCAACACAGGGATCAGCGGCATTAGCTCAGAATAAGAAAGTGTGAAGTTCATGTTTATTGCATCTCCACAGGTTCAAGTTGAGTTGTCGCCTGTTGTACTGTATCGACAACTTCGTTTACTGGCATATAACTATTGACCAACCACTGCATACTTGAATGAGACATATCTAAGAAGGTCTGTGGGTAAAGTCCTAACCACAGCAGACCAATTGCACAAATCATCAAAATACCCACTTCACGTGCAGATAAATCTTTTAACGGACTGGTGTAATGATGCTGTTGTTCTGGGTTTGGTTCACCAAACAGTGCTTTGTGAATCAAGATTAGACCGTACAAGCCTGCCAATACCAAACTCGCTGCTGCAATAATGGTCGCCGCAGGATAGGCATTAAACGAACCCATCAAGATCAGGAATTCACCGATAAAGTTACCTAAACCAGGAACGCCAACCAATGCTGCAACAAAGAACATTAAGAAGAAGGGTAAATATTGAAGCTGACCACGCAAACCACCCATTAAACGTAAATCACGGGTATGTAAACGTTCATACACTTGACCCGACATAATGAACAATGCAGCCGATGATAAGCCATGCGCTAACATCATGATCATTAAGCCTTGGAAGGTCAGGATATTACCTGCATAAATTGCAAGTAAGATAAAACCCATGTGCGAAATAGAGGTATACGCCAACAAACGCTTCATGTCGGTTTGTTGATAGGCAAGGAATGCGCCGTAGAAAATACCAATCAAACCTAAAACAATCGCAATATCCGCAAATTGTGCCGATGCTGCTGGAAAGAATGGAATCACAAAACGGAGCAAACCATAGGCTGCTGTTTTAATCAAAATACCCGCTAAATCCACCGAACCCGCAGTCGGTGCTTGCGCATGTGCGTCAGGCAACCAACCATGTAATGGAAATACGGGTAACTTCACCGCGAAACCAACGAAGAAGCACAGCATGAAACCGTAAGCAACTTCAGGTGGTAAATGATTTGCCACTGCTAATAAATAGCCATAATCAAATGCGATCATGCCTGTCATGGTGTATCCATAGACCACAAGGCCTAAGATACCAATCAACATGATCAAACCCGCAATTTGGGTATATAAGAAAAATTTGGTGGCTGCGTAAACGCGTGAACGACCATTCGAGCCTGAATGCCCCCATAACGCAATCAAGAAATAGATTGGTACGAGCATCATCTCCCAGAAGAAGAAGAACAAGAATAAGTCAATCGCCAAGAATACACCGATGACCCCGCCTAAACTCCAAAGTAAGTTTAAGTGGAAGAAGCCAACATTCTTTTGGATTTCACCCCATGAACAACCGACTGCAAGCACACCTAATAATGCGGTGAGCAGTACCATCATCAGGGATAAACCATCAATCGCGAGATGAATGCTAATGCCTAAAGTTTGAATCCAAGGCAATTGAAATTCAGCTGCCCAAGTAGGTACTTTGCCGCCTAGCTCAAAAGTGAATGTACCACTGTGCCAAAGCATCAAACCTAAAACAAAGGTAATCAGCATCCCGAATAGGGCAATCCAACGTGGTAATTGTTGGTCAAATTTATCAACCAGCCAACAAATAAAACCAGCAATGAACGGAACTAAAATCAGCGCGGGTAAAATTAAATTATTTTCCATTTTATTTCCCCACAATCTGAATCACGATCAAGATCATCAATAACACCACCACACCAATTGACATGCTGGAAGCGTATTCACGCAATGAACCTGTTTGACGTGAACTGGTAAATCCATTCCCTGCTTTCACAATTGCAGGCAATACTAGCCACATACTATCGACAGGATCACGACCTAAAATTTTCGCAATAAATAAGTACGGTTTTACAAACACGAGGTCATACAAAGCATCGAAACCAAATGCGGTACGGCAAATATGCGATAAACCTGCACCCAATGATGTTTGTGCAAACGATTTGACTGCACCATAGGCAAAGGCAAATAAGAAAATACCAACAGCTAAACCTACAAGCGCAACGCCACTGGCTAAATGTTCAGCATGTACAACAGCTTCTTCTAAAGCTTCTGGCACGACAAAACTTGGAATTTTCGCAGCAGACAATAAATTGCTCACTGGTGCTTGGAGGAAATAACCAATCCCTGTTGATAAGGTTGCCAAAATTGCAAGCGGTGCCCAATAGGTTACGCCATGAATCGCATGTGCATGGGTTTTCTCTTCGCCAAAGAACACCACCCAGATTAAACGGAAGGTATAAATAGACGTTAAGAATGCACCAAAAACACCGACCCAATATAAGGTATGGTAAAGCGGCAGATTTGCAATGGTCGACTGTGCATAGACTGCACCTAAGATTGCATCTTTAGAGAAGAAACCAACGGTGACGATTGGAAGCGCAGCGAGTGCCCCACCACCGATCACGAAACACCAGAATACAAATGGAATCTTTTTACGCAAACCGCCCATTTTGAAAATGTTTTGTTCGTGGTGACACGCCAAAATTACAGCACCTGATGAAAGGAACAATAAGGCTTTGAAGAATGCGTGCGCCAGCATGTGGAATAAACCTGCTTGATACGCTTCCGCACCCACCGCCATAAACATATAACCGAGCTGACTCATAGTTGAGTAAGCCAAAATACGTTTGATATCGGTTTGCACCAATGCAGCAAAACCAGCCACCAGCAAGGTTACTGCACCAGTAATCGAAATGAATTGCATCACTTCTGGAGCCATTTCAATCACGGAGAACATACGACAGCATAAGTACACACCCGCTGTCACCATCGTTGCAGCATGGATTAATGCAGAAACAGGCGTTGGGCCTGCCATCGCATCAGCCAACCATGTTTGTAATGGAATCTGTGCGGATTTACCTGCTGCACCCAAGAACAACATGAGTGCTGTCCAAATCGACAATGATGAACTTTGCGTCATGATTGTTGTTGCATGTTCAACAATGTATTGCGTATTCAAAGTACCAAACTGTTGATAGAGCAAGAACAATGCAATGAGCAAAAATACGTCACCGACACGTGTTACCGTGAATGCTTTGATCGCAGCCCAACCATTGGCAGGGTTTGAATAATAAAAACCAATCAGCAAGTATGAGCACAGACCTACGCCTTCCCAACCCAAGAACAATAACACCAAGTTATCGCCCAAAACCAACAACAACATGCTGGCAACGAATAAGTTGAAATAAGAGAAGAAACGCGCATAGCCTTCTTCACCACGCATATACCACGATGCGAAAATGTGAATTAGGAAACCAACACCCGTCACCATGCCTGTCATTAATAATGACAAACCATCGAGATGCAGGCTCATGCCTGGCTCTAAATCGCCAACACTGAACCACGTCCATAAGTGTTGAACAAAAACGGTTTCGCCACTGTTGCTAAATGCAAGACCTGCAATTAAAGCAAAGAATGCTGAAAGACCAACTGAACCGACACCAATAATGGCAGCGACATTTTCAGAAAGTTTGTTACGCCCTGCCGATAACAGGATAAAACCAATCAGTGGAAATAAAATCGTTAAAAATAATGTACTCATCCGCGCATCTCACTTGCAGCATCAACATCCAAATGATGGAAGCGATGATAAAACTGAAGGACGATCGCAAGACCAATACACGCCTCTGCTGCCGCAAGGGTCAAAATCAAAATGAACATCACTTGTCCATCTGGCTGTGACCACACACTGCCTGCAACCACAAATGCCAATGCTGCAGCATTCATCATGACTTCAAGGCTCATTAACATAAATAATAGGTTGCGTCGTACCATCACACCGTAAAAGCCCAGTGCAAACAAGATGGTTGCAACGATCAAACCATGTTCTAAAGGGATGTGTCCCATTATTGTTTATCCTCGTCTGCGCTCGGTTCACGTTTGCCCAAATGATATGCAGCGACTAGCGCAGCAAGCAATAACATGGCAGCAACTTCGACCAATAATAGATAGTGAGTAAATAAGGCCGTACCTACCGCTTTCGGCCCCACAACGTCTACGCCCAATGGTGCAGAAATGGTGGTGTATTCACCGCCGAGCATCCACACCAAGATTAAGCCCAGAAGAAAACTCATCAATGCTGGATATGCCCACGCATCTGAGGTCAACCATTTGCTTTCTTGCTCAACAGTTTCTTGCCCCAAATTCAGCATCATCACCACAAACACGAACAACACCATGATTGCGCCTGCATAAACAATAATCTCAAGTGCCGCCGCAAATGGTGCGCCAATAATTAAGAAAATGCCTGCGACCGCAAGTAATGACACAATCAAACTCAGTAAAGCATGGACTGGATTGGTGTTGGTCACGACCCGAATGGTTGAAACGATGGCCACCAGTGCCATCAAATAAAATGGCCACATCATGGTAATAAGCTCCGTACATCGACTGGTGCACTTTCTTTTTGTGCTTGACCTTTTTCTTTACCATTCACCGCCATACCAGCGACACGGTAGAAGTTGTAGTCAGGATATTTACCAGGCCCAGAAATCAATAAGTTTTCTTTTTCATAAACCAAATCTTGACGCACGTATTCACCTAACTCGAAGTCTGGTGTCATTTGAATGGCAGTCGTTGGACACGCTTCTTCACACATCCCACAGAAAATACAACGTGAGAAGTTAATACGGAAAAATTCTGGATACCAACGTCCATCTTCACGTTCCGCTTTTTGCAATGAAATACAACCGACTGGGCAAGCAACTGCACATAGGTTACAAGCCACACAACGCTCCTCCCCGTCAGGGTCGCGCGTTAACACAATACGACCACGGAAGCGTGGTGGTACGATTTGTTCGGCTGATACTTCTGGATATAAAATTGTGTCACGTTTACGCGTTACATGGCTAAACACCATCCATAACGAACGGACAATCGATCCAAATCCAGCTAGAAATTTATACATTTTGTACTCCTTGCCGTCCTAGGCCTGATTCATCAGAATCACAGCACCAGTCACTAACAAGTTGACCAACGCCAATGGCAAACAAATTTTCCAACCAAAGTTCATCACTTGGTCATAACGTGGACGCATTAAAGAACCACGCGCCAATACAAACATCATTACAAAGAATGCTGTTTTACCAATAAACCAAAATACAGGTGGAATAATTTCGAGAAACGACAAATTAAATGGTGCAAGCCATCCGCCGAAGAATAAAGTCACGATCAGTGCCGAGATTAAGACCACGTTGACGTATTCCGCAACGAAGAACATTCCCCACTTCATCCCACCATATTCGACGTGATAACCTTCTGCCAATTCTTGTTCCGCTTCTGGTTGGTCAAATGGATGACGATGTGTCACCGCTACCCCTGCCACCACAAAGATCAAGAAACCAATGAATTGCGGAATAACAAACCAAACGTCACGCTGTGCTTCAACAATCTCACGCAGGTTAAATGAACCTGCAATCGCAACCACACCCATCAACGAAATACCCAAGAACACTTCATAAGAAATGGTTTGAGCAGCAGAACGTAGACCACCGAGTAATGAATATTTATTATTCGAAGCCCAACCACCGAACAACACGGCGTAAACTGCAATACCCGCCATTGCCATAAAGAACAATAAGCCGATACTCATGTCCGCAACGCCCAATGACGGACTCACAGGAATGACCATGAATGACAGTACCGCAGTTGCCATTGCAACCGCTGGTGCTAAACGGAATGTTAATTTGTCTGCAAACTTAGGCGTCCAGTCTTCTTTAAACATGATCTTAAGCATGTCGGCAACGATTTGGAACATACCAAAAGGCCCAACACGGTTTGGCCCATAACGGTCTTGCCAGAGTGCCAACAGACGACGCTCAATGAATGACATCAATGCAGCGACCAAAACCACCACAAGCAAAATCACAATCGCTTGAATCACTGAATAGGCGATTGGCCATTGCTCAGCCCAAAGTGGCGTTTGACGTATAATTTCTTGATTCATGAATTACACTCCTACTGCCACAGATACAGGCTCTGCCAATGAAACGGTTGGCACTAAACCAATTGGGTAACCAATATAGCCTGTCGGTAAATATTCGATCACTTGTACAGGCAAGCTAATACTAGTTTCGCCCGCTTGCACCGTAATTTGTTGACCATCTTGAACATTTAAACGGGTCGCATCTTGTTCACCCACCGCAAACACAGGTTTCGGAATACGAGATTCCATCGCTGGTGTTTTAATGGTGAATTCACCTGAACCAAAGATATGATGCATTGGTACAAGACGGAAACTTTCAGGATTCACAGTAATTTGGATTGGTGCAACATAGCTACGTGCAGGACGCTTTGCTAAACGATCGAATAAACGTACGCCCGAATCGCCACCTTTTAAGTGACCGCCGACTTCATCTTGATATTTGTTCCACGCTTGTGGCGAGTTCCAACCCGCAGACCATGCAAATGGTACCAGTGAAGCAGGCGTTTGACTTCCCACATAACCTTCCATCGAGAACGTTAAGGCTGAATCAATATCACTTGGTTGTTTCGGTTCATGAACAGATAACGGCGCACGAATTGCAGTACGACCTGAGTAACGACGTGGTTCACGCGCAATTTTCAAACCATGCACACGATAACCAGCATCTGGTGCAACATCTTGAATCGCTGCCAGTACAGGTACATTCTTCACGATGTCATCAATCACATCATCAAGTAGTGTCCAATCCACTGCTTTACCTTTAAGACCTGTTGCTATGGCATGTAACCAGCGCCAAGATTCTTTAATCGCATATTCAGGCTTGTAGTAGCTTGGGTCATACACTTGATAGAAACGTTGCGCACGACCTTCTTGACTCACTACAGTACCATCACCTTCCGCGAAGCTTGCTGCTGAAAGTACGATATCCGCAAGTTTCAAGGTTTCAGTTTCACTATGATCGAGTACGATCACTGTTTCAGCTTTATCAAATACTGCTTTCACTTGTGCAACTGGTAAACGACGAGTCAGGTCATT
>DAOMAH010000059.1:0-8385 GCA_035426725.1 Acinetobacter sp. | reverse complement strand
CTGGTATGGTATTGGGTAATGACAAAACTCGCTCCAATTGCACCAATCAGAAAGCGAAAGAATAAAAATGATTCATAACTTTGCGCAGTCGCAACGCCAAAAACTGGGATGCAACCAATCAGCAATAAGGTGATATATGCTTTTCTAGGCCCGTATTTATCACACAACGGCCCGACAATAAGACGCACAACAATCGTGACTGCAACAGATGCAATACTAATGTTGGCAATTTGATCTTTAGTTAAATGAAACTCACCTGCAATGACAGGCATAAGTGGCGCACAAGCAAACCATGCGAAAAAGCAAACAAAGAAGGCAAGCCAACTCATATGGAAGGCACGCATCGCAGGAACTGTAAAATTAAACAGTTTTATCGATGTCGCTTTTTTTGCTGACAAATCAAAAGACATGGTCTTGCTCCGACTGAACGTATATTGCTTTGCTCAAACTGCTGTAAGAGCAAATCGATCAGAACGGACACCGTTGGCCGTCTTACAATTTTAAAAAGTCATCTTTGACCCAAAAGATAAATAGCAATTACTATGCCAAGAGTTGTTTTTATTTTCATAATAAAATATAAGATATTGTTATATATAGATTTCCATCAATTAAGCCCCATAAGTAATACGTCATTCATTTTGCAGATAATGATCTGATAAATACCTGATCTGTTTTAGCGCACAATTCTAACCGCTTCAAAACAAGCCTTTTTACGCACCAAAAAGAAACATTTATTGATTTTATTGTTTTTCCCAAATATGCATTTAGCTTAGTTACAGCGCATAACAGACCTTTGAACGTTCATTTATGCAGCATTTCATTGCACCACCACACCTTTATATGGCATCAATTTTGCTTAAATACGATTATCAGCACTGTTTTAAAACGTGCAGCTTTGACTTTCATACTTATGCCAAAACTTAAAATCGTACTGATTGATGATGATCAGACTCGGGCAGATTACATCAAAAGCTGTTTAATCGAACATGACTTCGATGTGGTTGCCTGCTTTACGCTAGACCATCTCAATCTTTTTAATTTAGAACATTTACAAGCAGATGTTATTTTGCTCGATATGGATCATCCACATCGTGATGTGATTGAAAACTGTGTCAGCAGCTTTGATTTGCCGACCGTACTTTTTACCAAAAACACCGACAAAAACACCATTAAGCAAGCAATTGATGCGGGCATTACCGCTTATATCGTCGATGGACTTGACCCTGCTCGCTTGCACACCATTTTAGATATTTCGATACAACAATATAAAAAGCACAAGAAACTCGAAGGCGACCTCAAAGATGCACAAACCAAACTCGCCGACCGACGAGACATTGATAAAGCGAAATCTTTATTAATGCAGTTGCACAGCCTAACGGAAGATACCGCATTCCAATTACTTAGAAAAAATGCCATGAGCCAGCGCATCACCATGGGTGAAATGGCGCGTCGATTACTGGATGCACAGCAACTTTTCACTAATCACATGAAGGATGAATAGATGAGCCATTTAGTCAAATTAGAAAAAACTGAATTACAACTGGGCTATATTCCTTTACTCGATTGCATTGCCTTACTTTGGGCAAAACAACGTGGTTTCTTTGATGAAGTCGGTTTAAATGTCACATTAGTCAAAGAAGCTTCTTGGGCGAGTTTACGTGATCGTTTGGCATTTGGTCTGCTCGATGCGGCACATTGCTTATCCGCCATGCTTCCTGCTGCCGCAGTCGGAGCAGATCAAATCGGCATCGCTTTGCAAACGCCATTGGTACTCAGCGAAAATCGTGCGTTTATTAGTTTAAATCAGAAACTTTGTTATCAATTAGACATTCAGCACACAGACACACCTGAAGTCTGCGCACAAAAATTAGTGCAACACATTCATCAAAACAATACCGTGTCTTTGGCACATGTATTTCAACATTCCATTCACCATTATTGTCTGCGTGAATGGTTAGCTTTAGCTGATTCTGAACTGGCACAATCTATTCAAATCAAGACCCTAGCTCCGCCCTATATGGTTGAAGCCTTAAAAAATCATTTGATTGATGGTTTTTGCGTTGGTGAGCCGTGGAATACACAAGCGGAATTACAAGGTTTTAGTCATATTGTATGTGCGAGCCAAGACATCATCCCGAATGTTGCAGATAAAGTTTTAGCAGTAAGCCAAGAATGGGCACAGCAAAATCCACAAACGCTGATTGCACTCACTCAAGCCGTATTAAAAGCACAGCAAGAATTACGTGAATTAGAAGATTTTGCATCGGTTTGGCAACTACTTGCTGAATTTGAAATTATCCAATTTGATTGCTCTGCTGAAATTCATGTCGAAAAATATTTTAGTATTCAAAATATTATCCGCAATTTCGTAAAGGAAAGTTCAGCGCCCAAAGCCAGTGATTTTGAATGGCTATTTAAACAAATGCAAAAATGGAATCACGCACCAATAAGCACTATTACCGATCACCATTCTGGGGTAAGTTGCCTTTTATTGGAGCATTATCAAGCCGCTTATCAGGCCTTATAAAAGCAAAATGGATGCGTGTGGCTATGCGAAAGTTACACAAATCTCATAAAACCCTTGGGCTAAATCTGTTTAAAATAAACTATCAAATGAAATAACAAATGAAATAACAAAAAAATCTCCGCGATCAAATCCACTCATTCCTTGCAAAGTTTTCATTTTAGCTTGTATCCCTTTAGATAATTTTCTTTATCATTTCTAACAAATTATAAAAAATATTCAGAATTTTGTGCAATAATAGGCAAACTTTGCAGGGATCTTGCAAGCTATTTTTGTAGATCTAAAATTGGAGCAGGCAAAATGAGCTCAACCATTTTGGTGATTCATGGACCGAATTTAAATTTGCTAGGAAAGCGCGAACCAGAAGTTTATGGTTATCTTACTCTTGAAGATATTAACCAAAAGCTCATTGTTCAAGCCCAAAATGCATCTTACATACTCGATACTTTTCAAAGTAATTGGGAAGGTGCGATCGTCGATCGGATTCACCAAGCACAAAATGAAGGCGTTAAATTTATTATTATTAACCCCGCTGCATTTACACACAGCTCAGTCGCTTTGCGTGATGCATTATTGGGCGTTGCTATTCCCTTTATTGAAGTTCATTTATCAAATGTACATGCGCGTGAAGCATTCCGTCATCACTCGTATTTATCAGATAAAGCCATTGGCGTAATTTGTGGTTTAGGTGCTCAAGGCTATTCTTTTGCACTGACTTACGCGCTTGAAAAAATTCAGTCTTCTCACTAATTCAAATATTTTTAGGAATGCTCACTCATGGATATCCGTAAAATCAAGAAACTCATCGACTTGATGATTGAATCTGACTTACAAGCGATTGAAGTTAAGGAGGGTGATCAGTCCATTTCACTTACTCGCCCGACCCCTATTCTTGCTGCTGCGCCTATCACCGCAGCATCTATGCCTATTGCACCAGCAGCAAAAAAACCGCGCGGTGCAGTTGAATCATCGCCTATGGTTGGGGTATTTTATTCCGCGCCAAGTCCAGGTGAAGCACCTTTTGTTAATGTAGGTCAAACCATTTCTGCAGGTGAAACCTTGGGCATTATTGAAGCCATGAAAATTATGAACCCAATAGAAGCCACACAAAGCGGTGTTGTGGAAGAGATTCTAGTTAAAAATGGTGAAGTGATTCAATTTGGTCAAGCACTTTACCGCTACCGTGCTTAATACCTGGGGATTTCTATGTTGCAAAAAGTTCTAATTGCAAATCGCGGTGAAATTGCTCTACGTATTACCCGCGCATGTAAAACCCTTGGAATTAAAACAGTTGGCATTTATTCAGATGCCGACAAAGATTTAATGCATTTGCGTTTTGTTGATGAAGCCGTTTGTATTGGCCCTGGTAGTAGTAGCGAAAGTTATTTAAATATCCCCGCAATTATTACTGCGGCAGAAATTACGGGTGCAGATGCCATTCACCCCGGTTATGGCTTTCTTTCAGAAAATGCTGAATTTGCTGAAATTGTCGAAAACTCAGGTTTTATTTTCATTGGGCCACGTCCTGAACATATTCGCTTAATGGGCAATAAAGTTTCAGCGATTATGGCAATGAAGAAGTCTGGCGTCCCAACGGTTCCGGGTTCTGCTCATGCAGTAACACCCCATAATGCACTTGCTGAAGCAAAAAAAATTGGTTTTCCTTTGATTGTTAAAGCGGCTGCAGGCGGTGGCGGACGTGGAATGCGTATTGTAGAACGTGTCGATACACTGCTTGAATCTGTACAAGCGGCACAGCGTGATGCAGAAATGTGGTTTGGTGATGACACCGTTTATATGGAACGTTTTTTACAAAAACCACGTCATGTTGAAATTCAAGTGCTGGGTGATGGCAACGGTCATGCCATTCATTTATATGATCGTGACTGTTCACTGCAACGTCGTCATCAAAAAGTATTAGAAGAAGCACCTGCGCCGAATTTGCCAGAACAAGCTCGTGCCGATATTTTAGAAGCTTGCGTGAATGCATGTAAGTTAATTCAATACCGTGGTGCAGGAACATTTGAGTTTTTATTTGAAGATGGTGAATTCTTCTTCATTGAAATGAATACTCGCGTTCAAGTTGAACATCCCGTCACCGAAATGGTGACAGGTATAGATATTATTGAACAACAGTTACGTATTGCTGCGGGTTTAGGTTTAAACCTTGAACAAGATGAAATTAAAGTGAATGGTCATGCCATTGAATGTCGTATCAATGCAGAAGACCCAACTACGTTCTTGCCATCTCCGGGTAAAATTGAGAACTTCTATGCGCCGGGTGGTGCAGGAATTCGTTTAGATTCGCATATTTATCAAGGTTATAGCATTCCACCTTATTATGATTCTATGATTGCAAAATTGATTGCACATGGACAAGATCGAAAAACTTCTATCGCACGTATGCGCCAAGCTTTAGATGAAATGATTTTGACAGGGATTAAAACTAATATTCCTTTGCATAAAGATTTAATTTTGCAGGATAAACATTTTTGCGAACAAGCGATGGATATTCATTATCTTGAAAAGCATTTATTGAAGCAATTAGAGCCGCAAAGCGAAAAAGTTTAAATAAAAAACCTCTTATGATTCATAAGAGGTTTTTTTTAATTCATCACTTTATTTACGGCAAAACACGGCGTAAAGCAAAACACTTTTCACCCTTTTCAGTTGCACAGAAATTAATGCTATGGTCATTTTCCCATTTCACAAAATATTGAGAAACCTCACCTGTTTGGTCTTGGTTTGACCCAGAACAATCCTTTTGATTATTGTCATATTTAATTTGTAAAAGTAATACTGGCAAACGCTCTTTGTGATCTTCTGAGGGCTGATAATCGTATAAACCATACGACCATTCATCACCACTTTTAATCACGACTTCATTCTTTCCACGAAAATTATAATATTCAACGCACTGATTATTGGCAAATTGCATTCCCCACAAACCCATGATTTCAGGTCGTGTAGAAAAGCTAATGTCAGTGTTTGCTTTTGCTATTTGCTGTGCCTTAATTGCTTTTGCATCTGGAACCGTTTCAGCCATCGTCCATGTCGAACAAGCGAATAATAATCCAATAATATAAATATTTTTCATAGATTTAATAAGGTCATAATCTAAACATTGCAGTGACTTAACTTAGCATATTTTTTCACAAAAGCATGCCTCTATAACCATTTCAACACAATATTTTTATTCGACAATTTTTTACTTTTAGGCTTAAATTTTTCAGGTATTCTGATTAAGAATTCCTATCTAATTACAAAAACCTAACTTTGAGATAAGAACCATGAAATTTTCTGACTATGTTCAATATGATGGTTTAGGACTCGCTCAGCTAGTTCAAAAAAAAGAGGTACATCCTTCCGAATTATTAAGCGTTGCACTTGAACGAGCTCACCAAGTCAATCCAAAATTAAATGCAATTATTATCCCAATGTATGAACAAGCTCAACAACGCAGTACACAAGCGTTGACAGGTGCATTTGCTGGAGTTCCCTTCTTGGTTAAGGACTTTTTCCAAGAATATCAGGGGGTTCACACGTCACAAGGTGGAAATGCACTCAAAAAAATTCATTATCTTCCTGAATGTAATGCTGAAATTGTGAATCGTTGGGAAAAAACGGGCATTGTTACATTTGGTCGAACCAATATTCCTGAATATGGCATTAAAGCTATCACTGAACCCACGGCGTGGGGTGCATGTCATAATCCGTGGAATTTAAAACATAATAGTGGCGGTTCATCGGGAGGTTCTGCTTCCGCAGTTGCAGCAGGTTTGGTTCCTATGGCGGGTGCAAGTGATGGTGGTGGCTCTATCCGCATACCTGCTTCTTATTGTGGCTTATTCGGTTTAAAACCAAGTCGAGGTCGTACACCGTGGGGGCCTAATTTCAACGAGTCTATGCATGGTGCATCGATGCAACATGTGTTAACTAAAAGTGTCCGAGACAGTGCTGCTATGCTTGATGCTGTGCAAGGCGCAGATCGAGCATCGTTATTTAGGATTGAAACACCGCAGCAGAAATATTTAGAACTCATTCAACAGCCACCGAAAAAATTACGCATCGCCTTTAATACTCAATCACCAATTGGTACTAAAGTGTCGCAAGATGCACTTGATGCTGTTCATCACACAGTCCAACTTTTAGCATCTTTGGGACACATTGTGATTGAAGACCGTCCACATATTGATGGTTTAGCAATGGCAAAGGACTTTATAACGGTTTGGTTTGGTCAATTTGCATATACCTATGCACAAATCAAGCAAATGTCTGCCAGTATTACCGATGATGATTTCGAATTAGACTCTTTAGCTTCAGCAGCTTTTGGCGCAAAAATTTCCGCAACGGACTATATCCATACTCTAAATAATTGGGGAACATATAGTACACAAATGAATATTTTCTTTGAAAAATATGATCTGTATTTAACACCAAGTACTGCATCGGTCGCACCTAAAAATGGTGAAATTTCGACTCCATCTTGGCAAAAAGCAATCGTTAAAAGTATGTTAAAAATCGGTAAAGCGCATTATCTAGCACAAGGTAAATTGGTTGATAAAATAGTTAGAGATAATTTGAAATGGGTGCCATTTACCCAACTCGCCAATATCACAGGTTTACCCGCAATGTCTGTTCCGTTGTATTGGAACAAACAAGGTTTGCCATTAGGCAGTCAATTTATTGCACCTTTTGGGCATGAAGATCGCTTATTACAACTCGCTGCGCAATTGGAATATGCTCAGCCGTGGATGCCACAACATAAAAAAATTCGAATTTAATCCAATTTTGACACTGCCGTTTCCACTTGATTCGGCAACCACATCACAAAAAATAAACCGAATAGCACCACGGCACTGGCATATAAGAAAATCATTGCACCTGAAAGTATTTGCCAATAATACCCTGCCAACAAACTGCCTAAAGCCACCCCCAAACCCCACATGGTGCTATATAGGGCTTGCCCTCGCCCCTGTTGTTCCGCTGAGAAATTTTGAAAAATTACTTTCATTGCAATTAAATGAAATAAGCCAAAACTAAAGGCGTGCAAACATTGTGCGAAAAGCTGCCCGATAAAATTAGTATTTAAAATACCGACTAAATACCAACGCAAACTGGTCAATACTACGCAAAGAATCACCAATGTTCGCCATGAAAAACGTGTAAAAAACAGTTTTTGTGCCACCGCAAACATCACAATTTCAGCAAGTACACCTGTCGCCCACAACATGCCAATTTGCGTAGTACTAAACCCAATTTCTTTTAAAAAATTACTATAGAAGCTATAAAACGGCGCTTGTGAGAACAACAGAATAAATTCAATTATAAAGAATGCTGCAACAGCAGGTCTTTTTAAAACAGGAAGTAAAGAGTCTAATTTCTTTTGTGAACTTGGCGCATGCTTAGGTTCATGAATACTAAATGACCATAAAAATGCCAGAAATGAAACGGATAATAATAAAAGCGGGAGCATTGAAATTTGAATAATTTCCAATAATGCACCGATTGCAAATACACCAACAATAAAACCTATTGAGCCCCATTTCCGAACTTTACCATACAGTTCTAGTCTTTTTTCTCCAAGCCAAAATAGCGTTACGCCTTCAAATTGCGCCAAAATCGCATTTTGAAAAAAGCTGAAAATCAACATGAGTAAAGCAATGGATTGAAAATTATTTGGAATAATGAAAATTGCAAACCAAATGCACGCTTCCATGCAAGTGGCAATCCGAACCAACAACATTCGCTTACCCGATTTATCGGCAATCCAGCCCCAAATCAAAGGTGCAAAAAAACGGGTAATAATGGCAATAGAAGATAAAATACCAATTTCTTCATAGTTGAAGCCCTGATCTTGC